>DATKYA010000506.1:0-9876 GCA_035528775.1 Planctomycetota bacterium
CTCGACAGGATCGTGGCCCACAAGCTGCAGGAAATCGAGCAGCGGCGTGCGGCGGTTCCGCGCTCGGAGCTCGAGCGTCGCTCGGCCACCGCCGGGCCAGTCCGCGATTTCGTGGCCGCATTCACCAAGCCTCCCATCGCGGGAATCCACCTGCTGGCCGAGATCAAGCATGCGTCGCCTTCGGCGGGCGTCATCTGCCCCGCAGGCGACCTTCCCGCGATCGCGAAGGCGTACGAAACCGGCGGAGCCGCAGCGATTTCCGTGCTCACCGACGCCCGGTTCTTCCAGGGCAGCCTCGACCACATGATCGCCGTCCGCGAAGCCGTCTCTGTGCCGGTTCTCCGCAAGGAATTCATCATCGACGAGTACCAGGTTATTGAGTCGCGTGCTGCCGGTGCCGACGCCATCCTGCTGATGACGCAGATCCTGGACGATGGCCGCCTGGCCCGCCTGTTGCGGCTCACGCACGACCTCGGGATGTCGGCGCTGGTGGAAGGCCATTCCGAAGCCGAAATCCGCCGGGCCGTCGCCTGCGGCGCCCGCGTGATCGGCATCAACAACCGCGACCTCCGCACGTTTGAGACCGACCTGCACACGACAGAACGCTGCATCGGCCTCGTCCCACCCGACCGCATCGTGGTCTCGCAAAGCGCCCTCAAGACGCGGGACGACGTCATCCTCATCCAACGCTGGGGCGCCCGCGCAATCCAGGTGGGCGAGACGCTGATGCGCAGCGGCGACATCCCGGCGAAGATCCGCGAGCTGCTCGGAAGCTGATCCACCTGCCACCACGCGGAGCTCGGACGAACCGCTCAGCCCTTATCTTTCTTGCGCACCAGGAGCACAACCAGCACCACGATGCCGACCGCAGCCATCACTGCCAGTGCAAACCCGCCCACGATGATCAGTTCCCACGGCCCCATCGATCCTAGCATCCGTTTGTCTCCTCACATCCTTCACCCCATTGATCGTACCGGCGTGCGCCATTCGGCGGCGAGCCGCCCGCTCAGCATGCTGAGGACGACGTACTGGTCCAGCTTCGGGGAGCGTTCCATCGGCGTGATGGTCTTGGCATCAGGGAAAAACAGGTGCGGCCCGCGGCTCTCGCGGCGCTCGAGGCACGCCTGCAGGACCGCCTCGCCTGCGTCGAGCAGGTTGTGCGTCTCGATGGCGTAACCGATCCCCTTGTCGTCAGCCGAGATGCCGGCGGTCTTGAGCTCGGCGATCTTCGCGAGCGCGTCCTTGATTCCGGCCTCGGTTCGCACCACTCCGGCTGCCAGGCTCATCGCTTCCTGGATGACGCGGCGTGCCTCGGTTGCCGGGATTCTCCGGCTGCAGCCGCAGCCGCAGGACGGCTTGACGTTGGCCGCCACGTCTCGGGCCTTCGCTTCGGCCTGTGCTTCAAGGCTTGCAACGGCGAGCGGATCGAGCACCGCCTGCAATGAATACGCCACGGCCTGCTCGCCGGCGATCCTGCCGAAGACCTGGCAGTCCATGAGGGCGTTGCCGCCGGGGCGGTTTGCCCCGTGCTGGCCGCCCGCTGCCTCGCCGGCCGCGTACAGCCCCGCGATGTTCGTGTTTGCCTGCGTGCGTATCTTGATGCCGCCCTGGAAGTGCTGGCAGGCCGGTGCAAGCTCGATCTTGTCGCCGTTATCGAGATCGATTCCACGCTCGCGAAGCCACTGCACGGCCGGCGCGTTGATCTTCTTCAGGCGCAGCAGCGGGCCGGCTTTCATATCATCGAGCTTGAGGGCCGGCTGTTTCGACTCGGTCTGCCACCGCTTCAAGATGCCCGGATCGAGCTTCTCGAGCTCCAGACCCGCGGGATTCGCACTGTAGTCGAGATACACCTTCTTGCCGCGGGCGTTTTCCTTCGCCACTGCAATGTCGATGATGTTCGATACCTCCTCCTTCGATACCGGCCAGCTCGCGCCCTTGCGGAAGAGGATGTTGAACATCGATGCGGCGTCGCCCTGTAGGGGCAGGTCCCCGTGCCTGCCCTTGAGCAGGAATTCCTCGCCGTCGCTGTTGATCAACCGCGGCAGCGACCGGAACATGCTGCCCGAGCACGCCAGCTTGGTCTTCACCGACGACAGCCCGATCTGGATGAACTCCATGTTCACCAGTTCCGCCCCGGCCCGCAGTGCCATGGCGTGGCCATCGCCGGTCATCCCTTCGGGGAAGACGTTGACGGCGAACAGCTCGCCCGGCCCGCCCGTCGCGAGCACGACGGCTTTGGTCTTGAACAGGATGAACTGCCCTGTCGGCAGGTCGAGCGCCACAAGCCCGGCGATCGCGTTGCCACCCTTCAGCAGGTCGACCGCCATCGTCTGCTCGAATACCTTCACCGGCACCGTCTTGATCTTGCGGACGAGCGCCTCCTCGATGTGGTTTGCCGTGTGGGGGCCGGTGTAGCAGGCACGGGCGTATTCGGAGCCGTCGGTGACGAACTGATCCGCCAGCTCGCCCTTCTTCGCAAACGGCACGCCCAGCGAATCCAGGTAGTAGAACGAATCGCCCGAATTCCTGGCCAGCGTGGCCGCGAGGTCGGCGTCCGACACGCATCCGCCGATGCGGTAGATGTCTTCCGCGTGGTGCTTCCACGCATCGGTGCCGCCGGGCTCGCTGTGCTTGAGCGTCGCGTGATAGGCCATGCGGTCGGAGCACGCGATCGCGGTCACCCCGCACTTGCCGAGCTCGCCCTTCACCAGCAGGGCAACGCTCGCCTCCGGGTGCGAATCCTTGGCTGCTATCGCCGCCCGCAACGCCGCTCCGCCGCCGCCGATCACCACAACGTCATACTGCTCGGTCCTCAAGTCGTTCTCCTTTCGCTCAACTCGTCAACTCGTCAGCATCGGGATGATATCTGCCATCGTCTGGACGACTCGCTCAACTCGTCAGCATGGGGATGATATCTGCCATCGTCTGGACGACGTAATCGATTCTATGGCGCGACTGCTCGGCCTCTTCAGGAGTGGTGACGCCCGACAGCACGAGGATGGACGTCACGCCTGCGTGTTCGGCCATGGCCACGTCGGTGGAGATGCGATCCCCGACTATCGCGGTCGATGCCTTGGGCACCTTCAGCCGTTTCAGGCCCAGCTCGAACATCAACGGGTTCGGCTTGCCCACGATCACCTCCGGTTTCCTGTCGGTGGCAGTCTCGATCAGGGCAAGCATCGAACCGGCATCGGGCACCTCACCCTCGGCCATCGGGCAGACCGGGTCGGGATGGCTGGCAACGAACCGCGCCCCTTTCTTCAGGAGCAGGCAGCCCGTCTTCAGCTTCTCGTAGGTTAGTTCGGTATCGAATCCCAGCACCACGTAATCCGGATGCTTATCGTCGATCGCGAAACCGGCCTCGACCATCATTCTGCGGAATTCGGTGGTGGCGATCGGGAAGATGCTGCGGCAGCCCTTCTGCTTCAGGTAGATCAGGGTCGCCTCACCGGAGGTGAATACCTCGTCATTCCTGGCAGGAATGCCCAGCGCTCGCAGCTTACCCAGGTACTGCTCGGGGCTTTTCGACGAGTTGTTCGTGATGTACAGGATTCGTTTGCCCAAGTCTCGAGCAGCGTGATAGAATTCCGCCGCCCCCGGGAGCAGGTAATCCCCCAGGTAGGTCGTGCCGTCGAGATCTATCATCAGGCCGTCGATCTGCGCCAAAGATTTTGGTGCCATTACGAGGATTCCCGCTGGAACGATCAGTACATCACATCTTATCGGCAGACACGTGCAAAATCAACGGGATTGGCTTGGCCGGCGAGTCGGCGGCTCGGGCAAGGGAGTGCCTTGTGCGAGGCGAAGCACCGTCGGAGGCCAGAAAGCAGGATTCAGCAGTTCGCGAGGAGTTTCGTGATTCGAGGGAGGTCAGGGACGCGCGGGCCGGGGTTGTTTGAGTCGTTCTTCTCTTGGGCTTTCAGGCAGAACACCCCGGCCCGCGGGTTGGGGGCCAACTTGGTCAGGAGAACTGAACTCTTCGTTCGTCTCTCTAACTAACTTTACCATCTTTCCCGCCATTTGTCAAGTACTATTTTCCAGAAAAAAGTCCATCATCTTCCGGCCAAATGCCTTTCATTGGAATTACTGTGTATCCACAAGCGTTTTCCAGAATGACGCAAACCTCAGAAAATCGGAAAATTCCCTGAAAAAAGTTTTGGCCGAAGACGCGTTTTTCGAGCACAATTTTTCTCAATTGCAGGAGAACAGTTGAACTGGACGCGCCCATGCGTCAAACTGACGCTCGCCAGCCGCTTTCCACACGCTTCAGACGACCAGGATATCGGGACGGAAGATCGCCATGCCCGCACTCTCGTACTGCGTGGCTGGCCATTGATGGCAGGGAGTGAGAATCTCGGGATTGTCGCCCGTGCACAGCACGGTGTCCTCGGATTTCGTGCCGGCGATGGACGGATTCCAGGCCACTGCCTGGTTGGCGTACAGCGTTCGGCGTTCGGACGGCACCACACGATAATAGCGGCCTTCGTAGCCCGTGGGGCCGCCCTGATGATGCAGCTTCCATTCATCAGGAAAACCTGCCGCTTCGTAGGCGGATACCGCCTTCTGGAAGATCTCGCCCGTGACGGCCTCGGGGCGCGAGTTCAGGATGAACGCGGCATCGACACCGCAGACCGCCTTGTGCTTTGCCGCCAACTCGGCGGGCAGCTTGCCGAAATGCACAATGCGCGTCAGGCTCACCCACAATCCCCAGCGTCGCCCGCAGAACACGACCATCGCGTGCTCCTTCACCTTCTTGTCGGTGGGCAGCGGGTGGCGGTAATGGAAGGCTCGATCGTCGGCGGCGATGAGGATGACGGTCGGTGTGATCCGCGCCTTCATCGCTTCCTGTGCGAGGCGGGCGGCGATCTCGTTCTCGGGCATTTCGGGCTTGATCTCGGTGCAGACCTTCTCGATGGCCAGCGAGCAGTTCCGCCCGAGCCACCGGTATCGGCCGACCTCGGGATCGGTCAGCGAGTATTTCAGCTCGTCAAAATCCTTCTCCAGCGGATTTGCCGTGCCGATGTCGGAAGCCACCTTGTTGCCGGCTGCCAGGTCCGACAGAATCCTCTCTCGCTCCGCCGGCTGATGCCATTCGTATTCGAGCACGTCGATGGCGAGTTCGGCAAGCTCTTCCTGCCTCAGCCGCGGTGCTTCGATGTTATCGGCGACAACGCAGATCCTGTCGCGGCTCACGAACGCGGTGGCGGCGCCGATCTCGGAGGCGGTCACAACACGATTCTCGCCACCGCATGCGATCCACGCGAAGTTCCCCTGCCGCGTGAGGCAAACGCCGTGCAGTCCCTTGCGGTCAAGATGTCCGCGGACGCGATCCAGTTTTTCCTTGAATTCTTCCTGTGGAGTCAACTCGCTGCTCCTGTAGAAAACGGAAGAGGGAACAGGGATGAATGGGATGAGATGTAAATGAGGAGTCAGGCACAAGACCGGTGGCATTCCCGCCTTCCCCATTCTTCATTCTTCATTCTTCATTCATCCTATCCCATTCATCCCATTCATCCCTGTTTATTCTCTTGCTTCTGGTCATTCTTGTGTGCATCCGTGGCTGTGCCGTCCGCCGGCACCGGCATGCAGTAGTCCATGATTCTCTTGAGTGTGCGGCGCATCTCCTTGCGCTCCATGATCATGTCGATCAGGCCGTGTTCGAGAGCAAACTCCGACCGCTGGAATCCGTCCGGCAGGCTCTTCCCGATCGTCTCCTTGATCACGTCGGGTCCAGTGAACCCGATCAGTGCCTTGGGCTCAGCGATCACGACGTCGCCCAGCGACGCGAAACTGGCCATGGCTCCTGCCATCGTGGGGTCGGTGAGTACGGTGACGTACAAGACGCCTGCCGCGTGCATGCGGGCAATCGCCGCCGATGTCTTGGCCATCTGCATCAGCGAGAAGATGCCTTCCTGCATTCGGGCTCCGCCGCCCGACGCCGCCACGACCACTAGCGGCAGCCGCAGGCGTACCGCGTCTTCCGCGATCCGGGCGATTTTCTCCCCCACCACGCTGCCCATGCAGCCGGCCATGAAGAAATAGTCGGTCACACCTATCATCAGCGTCCGGCCTTCGATGCTGCCCCGCCCCACCACGATCGCGTCCTTGAGCTTTGTTTTTTCCTGGTAGCGCTTGATTCGATCGGTGTAAGGCTCGCGATCGACGAAGTTCAAGGGGTCCCCGGGAACGAGATCTCCGTAGAGCTCTTCGAAACTCTCAGGATCGAGCAGGATGCGGAGCCGTTCGACGGCAGGAATGCGGAAGTGGAAGTTGCACTTCGGGCAGACGTGCTGGCCCTCTTCCACCTCCTTCTTGTAGACGATGCGGGAGCAGTCCTCGCAGCGAATCCAGAGGCCGTCGGGCATGTCCCGTTTCTTGCGCCGTATCAGGTTCCAGGCCATCGTTCAGTTTCTCGGAGAGGGAGATGTATTGCCGGGCCGGGCATACGCCGCCCGGGCGAGGCGCCGCAGCGTGGCGATGGCGCCGGCACGGTCCGCCGTACGGAAGATGGCGGTGCCGGCCACGAACAGATTCGCGCCCGCCGCCGCCGTCTCAGCAATGGTCGTTTCGCCGATGCCGCCGTCAACCTCGATGTCGACCTGCTCCGGCAGCACGGCCGCCAGCCGTCGCACCTTCTCGACGCACTCCGGTATCAGCTTCTGTCCGCCAAATCCCGGGTGGACCGTCATCACCACCACCTGGTCAACTTCGGTCCGTATCCGGTCAATCGCCGTGACGGGGGTCTCGGGGCTGAGGGCGATCCCGGCTTTCGCTCCGCGGCTGCGGATCATGTCGATCAGGCCCGCCGGGTCGGAGTCGGCCTCGATGTGAAAAACGATCGAGTTTGCACCGGCGTCAATGAATACAGGCGCGAACTTCGCCGGTTCCGTAATCATCAGGTGAACGTCGAGCGGCACGGAGGCCACGCGCGTGATGGCTTCCACGATGAACGGGCCAATCGTGATATTGGGCACGAAATGGCCGTCCATGACATCGACGTGCAGAAGATCGGCGCCGCCCGACTCGGCCGACTTGATCTCACGATCGAGCCTGCTGAAATCGGCGGCCAGCAAAGATGGGGCGATCCGTATCTCGCCGCGCATTACTTGTTGCTCAGGGCGGCGACGCCCGGCAATTCCTTGCCTTCAAGGAATTCGAGAGATGCCCCGCCGCCGGTCGAAATGTGGCTCATCTTGTCGCCGAGGCCGAACTGATTCACGGCTGCCGCGGTGTCGCCGCCGCCGATGATGGTTGTGGCGTTGCTCGCGGCCAGCGCCTTGGCGACCGCTTCCGTACCCTTGGCGAACGGTGCCATCTCGAACACGCCCATCGGGCCGTTCCACACCACCATCCGGGCTTCCTGCAGCTTCTTCGTGAACAGTTCCACCGTCTTCGGGCCGATATCGAGCGCCATCCAGCCGTCGGGAATCCTGTCCACAATCTTGGTGTTCGCGGCGGCGTCGAACTTATCGGCCACCACGTGATCCACGGGCAGGAGCACGTCGACCTCCGCTGCCTTCGCCTTCTCGAGAATCTGATTTGCGGTGTCGACGCGCTCGGCTTCGAGCTTCGAATTGCCGATCGGCTCGCCTTTGGCCTTCAGGAAGGTGTATGCCATCCCGCCGCCGATGATCAGGGCGTTCACCTTGCTCAGGAGGTTGTCGATCACGGGAATCTTGTCGGACACCTTGGCGCCGCCGAGGATTGCGATGTATGGCTTCTCGGGGTTGGCGACCGCCTTGCCGAGGTACTCGATTTCCTTCTCCATCAGGAAGCCGGCAGCCGACTGCCTGACGAATCTATTGATGATCGCGGTGGATGCGTGGGCGCGGTGGGCCGTGCCGAAGGCGTCCATCACGAAGACGTCGCCAAGCTTCGCGAGCTTCTTTGCGAATTCCTCGTCGCCCGCTTCCTCCTCGGGATGGAAGCGCAGGTTCTCGAGCAGGACGACGTCGCCCGGCTTCATTTGGGCGCAGCCGGCCTCGACCTCCGGCCCGATGCAGTCATTGAGCTTCTTCACCGGCCTGCCGAGCAGCTCCTGGAGGCGCCTGCCCACGGGGTCGAGCCGCAGGTCGTCCTGCGGACCCTTCTTGGGCCGTCCGAGGTGCGACATCAGAATGAGACTGCCGCCCTTCTCGAGCGCGTACTTGATGCTCGGGAGTGCGGCAGTGATTCGCGTGTCGTCCGTCACCTTCCCCTTATCCAGGGGAACATTGAAATCAACGCGCATCAGGACCTTCCTGCCTTTCAGGTCGAGGTGCTTGATCGAAAGCTTGTTCATGATTGGTCCCTCAATCCAGTTCCGTTCTCTGACAGATCCACTCGCGAACACCACGCCTGCCGGGTGCCGGCAATCAACGCTCATGCTGAGCGCCCCGGAGAAACGGTAGTTCCCCCGGGGCACTGCAAGGAGAAGACGCGGGTTCGGCGGCTAGTACGGCCGCGGCCGTCGGCAACCGAACATCGGTCCTGGCCTACATCTTCATGATCTTCACGCCGACGTCGGCCACTCTGGTTGAGTAGCCTATCTCGTTGTCGTACCAGCCAAACACCTTGACCAGCTTGCCGCCGATCACGTCGGTCAGCAGCGAGTCGAAGATGCAGGAATGGCGGTTGCCAACGATATCGCTGGAAACGATGGGGTCGGTGCAGAACTCGAGAACGCCCTTCATCGGGCCTTCGGCGGCCTTCTTGAAGGCAGCGTTCACATCGGCCACGGTCGCTTCCTTCTTCAGGATGCAGGTGAGGTCGACCACGGAGCCGTCGGGGACGGGCACACGCATCGCCATGCCGGTGAGCTTGCCAGCGAGCTCGGGAACCACCTCGCCGATCGCCTTGGCGGCGCCGGTGGTGGTGGGAATCATGTTCACGGCTGCCGCCCTGGCGCGCCGCGGATCCTTGTGCAACTGGTCGGCCACCTTCTGGTCGTTGGTGTAGGCGTGCACGGTGGTCATCTGGCCTACCTCGATACCGAATGTGTCGCTCAGCACCTTCGCCAACGGGGCGAGTGCGTTGGTCGTGCAGCTCGCGTTCGAGATGATCTTGTGCTCAGCCTTCAGGCCGGCGTCGTTCACGCCGAGCACCACGGTATAATCCACCTTGTCCTTCGACGGCACCGTGAGGATCACCTTCCTGGCGCCGGCGGTCAGGTGCTTCTCGCACTCGGCCTTCTTGCTGAAGATGCCGGTGGATTCGATCACGAGCTCGACGCCGAGCTCTTTCCAGGGCAGCATCGCAGGATCTTTCTGGGCGACCACTTTCACCTTCCTGCCGTTGACGACGAGGTCACCGCCCTCGACCTTCACGTCGCCCGCAAACCGCCCATGCACTGAATCATACTTCAGCAGGTTTGCGTTTGACTGCGCGTCACCGAGGTCGTTGATCGCAACGACGTCGAACTCAGCTTTCCGCTCGGACATGACGCGGAAGACGAGGCGGCCGATCCTGCCAAAACCGTTGATACCCACTTTTATCGCCATTCTTTCCTGCTCCTTTCCATAGAGAGAACGCGGACAAACGGGCTGTCGGGTTGGATGCAGAAACTGTATTATAACCACCGGCGGTGAATTGTCAAAAGAAATTCGCCGAGGTCTGCCGCAGGGTCCGTCAACGATTTATGGTCTATGGAATTCCAGGTGTTCGCTTGCTTGATGCTCCTTCAGGGGCATTTCCCGGCTTCCGAGCCGGGTGTTAGCACCGTCCTTCAGGGCGGTGTGCTCGGCTGGCGCCGGTACACCACCGCCCTGAAGGACGGTGCTATTACCGGCGGCGTGGCCGCCGGCAAGGCCCCTCAAGGGGCCTGGGGGCAGCCGGCAATTCGCGCCGGAAACCACGAAAACTTGACGCACCCGCCGGACTTGCGGACAGCCGCCAACC
>DATKYA010000507.1:0-7247 GCA_035528775.1 Planctomycetota bacterium
AGGAACGCGTTGGTGGCTTCGGGATAGGAGCCTTCGAGGATGCGGACGCGCAACTTGTCGACGATCCGCGGATCGCCGTACAGGTTGACGGTGACGTCCGGCCGGAGCTTTTCGTATTCGCGGGCGCAGTACGTGAAGAACTGCAAGCCCTCGCCGCCCTCGAACATGGGCATGTCGATGGTGACCGGCTCGGCGGCCATCGCGGCCGCCGATGCACAGGACGCCGCCAGGAACATGATCCCCGCGAACGCGCACCGGCGGAGTTGTGAAGCACGGAATGTCCGAATGATGTGCATCATTCTGTTCCCCATGTCTTGCGATGGCAGTTGCACAGAGAGACAATATTACCGGTTGGCATGTTTGTTTTCAAGCTCAAAGGACGAAGGACGGCTGGTCTTGATACGGGCATGGGCACGGTGCACCTTGCAGTTTTGGGAACGTGTCATCGCCGGCATCAACCTCGCGAGCGTCTGCGTGTTCACCGCCCAGCGGCTGCGGCCGAAGAAGGATGACGAAATGCGCGTGGCCAGTAAATCGCGGTGGGCCGCCATCGCGTTCTGGCTGGCGGTCATGGGAGTGATCGTGCTGCTCGTGCAGGCGCGCCCGGCAGTGAGCCGATCCCGCCCGCAGAACGGCGTAGAACCGCTCGTATTCCCGATTTCGAGAAGATGTCATGGTTTGATTCCCGAGTTTTTTCCGTTGATTCCAAACACGCTGCCTGCTAAGATTATCATGTTAACCACCACGCCGGGATCACGCATTCCGCGTTCAACACCGAATGACATGAGCAAGGAGCGACGCTCAATGCCCTATAACATGATCGTGCTGGCCAAGCAGGTGCCGGACACCAAGAACATCACCGGCGAGGCGATGACGGCAAACGGCACGGTGAACCGCTCCGCCCTGCCGGCCATCTTCAACCCGGAAGACCTGAACGCCCTCGAGATGGCGCTCAGCGTGAAGGAGCGGCACGGCGGACACGTGACCGTAATCACAATGGGCCCGCCGCCGGCTGCCGAAATCCTGCGCGAATCGCTGATGCGCGGAGCCGACGCCGCCATCCTGGTGAGCGACCGCCGGTTCGCCGCCGCCGATACACTCGCCACCGCCTACGCACTCGGCTGCGCCATCAATAAGATCGGGCCGTACCACATCATCTTCTGCGGACGGCAGGCGATCGACGGCGACACTGCCCAGATCGGCCCCCAGGTGGCCGGGAAGCTCAACATCCCGCAGATCACCTACGTGGAGGAAATCCGCGAGTTGCACGGCAACGCGATCACCGCCCGCCGGAACATTGAAGGCGGCTACGAGATCATCCAGACACGGCTGCCCGCGCTGCTGACGGTGGTCGCCACGGCCAACGAGCCGCGGCCGCCCGCCGCCAAGCGCCTGCTCCAATACAAGAAAGCTCGGACCGCCACCGAGATCAGGCGGGCAATGCAGGGCGCCGACGCCGAGAAGGAAATCGAGCGCCTGGCCGACCGCGGCCTGCTCATCAGAGAATGGTCGGTCGAAGACATCTTGGCCGACGAAGGCTCCTGCGGAATCGCCGGCTCGCCCACCCGCGTCATGAAAATCCAGAGTGTGGTGCTCACCGCCGGCAGCCACAGGAATGTCCCGGCCACCCGCGATGGCATCGTGTCGTTGATCCAGGAACTGATCGAGGATCACGCGATCGGGTAAGGAAAAAAGAAAAAAGAAAAAAGAAGAAGGAAAAATCGAGCCTGCTTTCTGCCTCTGGTTTTTGCCTTTTTCCTTTTGCCTTTTTCCTTTTTCCTTCCATTCTCGTGGAGTCATAATGAAGGACGATAACGCACATTCGCTCGGAGTCCTCGTGTTTGCCGAGCAGGACGATGCCCGGCTGGCCGACGTGAGCCTCGAGCTGCTGTCGAAGGCGCGCGAGCTGGCCGGCAAGCTCGGGAAAAACGTGGGGGCGGCACTCCTCGGCGACAGCACCGGCGGCCTCGCTTCCACACTGATCGCCCACGGAGCCGACGTCGTATTCCACGCCGACCACACCAGCCTCCGGCACTACACCACGCTTCCGTACGCGAAGCTCCTGTGCGCGATCATCGAGCAGCAGAAGCCCGAGATCGTGCTGTTCGGCGCCAGCCTGGTCGGGCGCGACCTCGCCCCGCGCGTCGCATCCCAACTCCGAACCGGCCTCACCGCCGATTGCACCGATCTCCAGATCGGCGACTTCACCGGCAAGGACGGCTCCTGGACCAATCTCCTCTACCAGATTCGACCTGCCTTCGGCGGCAACATCATCGCCACTATCGTGACGCCCAACCATCGCCCGCAGATGGCAACCGTGCGCGAAGGCGTGATGCGGCTGGCCGAGCGTGACCACACCCGCAAGGGTCAGATCGTGAAGGTGCCCGCAGCCATCGACGACACCGACAGCGTGATCAAGGTGCTCGAGCGGTTCAAGGCCGAAAAGAAGGTGAACCTGAAGGCCGCGAACATCATCGTGGCCGGCGGGGCAGGCGTGGCCGGCAAGGAAGGCTTCGACCTCATCCGCGAGCTTGCCCACGTGCTCGGCGGCCAGGTGGGCGCGTCCCGTGCCGCCGTCGACGCCGGTTTCATCGCCAAGGACCACCAGGTCGGCCAGACCGGCGTCACCGTCCGTCCGAAAGTCTACATCGCCTGCGGAATCTCCGGCCAGGTCCAGCACCGTGCCGGCATGCAGGAATCCGGCAAGATCATCGCCATCAACAATGATCCCGGCGCCCCCATCTTCTCCGTCGCCCACTACGGCATCGTGGGCGATCTGTTCCATGTGGTGCCGATGCTGATCGAGGCGTACAAGCAGAAATAGGCGTGGGGCTTGAGGCGTGGGGCGTGGGGCGTGGGGCGAGGCCGAAGAGGAAAAGGGACACTGAAGAACAAACATCGAACACCGAACATCGAACGTCGAAGGAAGAGGATAACCGAAGGGCAGATGCGTGATCGGAGGTAAAAAACGACGTTCCCGAACGTCCACTTCGTCCACTGGGTCCACTGGGTCCACTTGGTCCACTTGGTCCACTATCCCAAAGGATGGCAATGGCGAATTTCTTTGAAGATAACCGCGACATCCAGTTCTACCTGAACTACCCGCTGCTGAAGGAGATCGTGCTGCTCCGCGAGGGCGACTTCAGCCAGTCGAAGGACTACCCCTACGCGCCGGAGAACATGGACGACGCGCTCGACAACTATCGGCGGGTGCTGTCGCTGCTGGGCGGAATCTGCGGCGATTTCGTGGCACCGCGCGCGGAAGCCGTCGACCAGGAAGGCCCGCACTATTGCGACGGCAAGGTGGATTACCCCAAGGGCATCTGCGAGTCGATCGAGGTGTTCGCGAAGGCCGACCTGATGGGCTTCACGCTGCCCCGGCGTTACGGCGGGCTGAATATGCCCGTCAGCATGTATTGCGCGGCGATCGAAATGGTCTCCCGGGCCGACGCCGCCCTCATGACGCTGGTGGGCCTGCAGGACATCGCCGAGACGATCAACTCGTTCGCCGATGAGACGATCAAGGCCGAATACCTGCCCCGGTTCGCCCGCGGCAGCGTGACCGGCGCGATGGTGCTGACCGAGCCCGATGCCGGCTCCGACCTCCAGGCCGTCCAGACCCGCGGCATCACCGCCATGCCCGTCGCCCCCCTCTCCACCCCTGGAGAGGGGCCGGGGGTGAGGGAGTCCGGCCTCTGGCACATCAACGGCGTCAAGCGGTTCATCACCAACGGCTGCGGCGACATCCTGCTGGTGCTGGCCCGCTCGGAGCCGGGCACGACCGACGGCCGCGGCCTGAGCCTCTTCCTCGTCGAGCAAGGCGAGGGCGTGCGCGTCCGCCGCATCGAAAACAAGATGGGCATCCACGGCTCGCCCACCTGCGAAATCCAGTTCACCAACGCGCCCGGCAAGCTGATTGGCCGCCGCAAGTTCGGCCTCATCAAGTACGTGATGGCCCTGATGAAGGGCGCCCGGCTCGGCATCGCGTCGCAGGGGCTGGGCATCGCCGAAGCCGCGTACCGCGAAGGCCTGCAATACGCCCGCGAGCGCGAGCAGTTCGGCAAGCCTATCATCCAGTTCCCTGCCGTCTACGAGATGCTCCTGCGGATGAAGATGAACATCGAAGCCGCCCGCGCACTCATCTACTACACGTCGATGATCGTCGACATGGATGAAGGCCTGGAGCGGGTAGGGGCACACGGCGTGCGCCCTGAGCTAAAGGCCCAACAGCGCCAGTGGGACAAGCTCGCCGCCACGCTCACCCCGATGGCGAAATACTACGCCAGCGAGCTGAGCATCAAGGCCACCTACGACGCCCAGCAGATTCACGCCGGCAGCGGTTATATGAAGGAGTATCCCGTCGAGCGGCTGTATCGCGACGCCCGCATCACCACCATCTACGAGGGCACCACGCAGCTCCAGGTGGTCGCCGCGGTGGGGGGCGTGCTCGCCGGCAATCTGAATCCGAAATTCGGCGAGTGGAAGGCCAAGGCCTGGCCCGCCACGTTGCAGCCCCTCGCCGGCAAGCTCGCCGCCGCTCAGGCTTCCCTCGCCGAGTGCATCGAATACCTGAAAGGCAAGGACAAGGAATACATCGACCTCATCGCCCGACGCCTGGTCGACGTCGCCATGGAGACGTTCATCGGCTACCTGCTGCTGGAGCAGGCCGAGATGTCCGAGAGCAAGCTGCCCGTGGCGCGGATGTTCATCACCGACCTGATGCCGCGGCTCGAGATGAACGCGAAATACGTCACCAGCGGCGACATGTCGATGATTGAAGAAAAGGACAAGGTGCTGGCAGTCTAACACAGGCGAGCAGTGGCCATGGGTCCACTGGGTCCACTTCGTCCACTGCCCCTGGCGTACCATCCTCATCCCGGGAGTCATCAGAAACTCCACGTTGTCTTGCCTGTCGAGATTCCCTGTCGACGGAATTTTGTTGTTGCATTTGTGCAGGGAGAATTTTGTTGTTGCATTTGTGCAGGGAAATGGTTATACTAATATTCGAGCATGAAGCGTGCCTCTGGTGCACTCGCGATTTACCGGGCTTTGTTTCCACCTAGTCGATCCTACCTGTTGCCTCCCGATGCGCTGCCTTCACAACTGAGCCTTGCCGTCTGTCGCACCCGGCATTGTGCCGCGGGGGAACGGTAGGCCGATTCGATTTGCGGCTTCTTCATGGAGCGCAGCCGAAGAACCGCCAATGTCGAGATGCCCCGATGGGGGATATCTCAGACGACAATTACTACCTGCGCGGAGTGTTCGTGTATGAAGATTTATGTTGGCAATCTCTCGTTCGACACTGATGGCGAGGCCCTGAAGACTGCTTTCTCCGCATTCGGAGAAGTCTCCACGGCCGACGTAGTGATGGACAGAGATACGGGAAAGTCGAGAGGGTTCGGATTCGTTGAGATGCCCGCCCAGGCCGCAGCGGAAGCCGCGATCAAGGAGCTCAACGGCAAGGAGCTTGACGGACGAGCTCTCAATGTAAACGAAGCAAGGCCCAAGGCCGACCGCCATGACCGCGGCGATCGCAGCGGCGCACGTCGCTGGTAACAGCCGGAAGCGTACGGCTCGCCGCGTGAAGCATGAGCCGGCACATGAGAAAACCACGGGGGGCTCCGCAATTCGGGCCCCCCGTTCCCAAATAACCGCCAGCCTTCCCGCAGCTTGATCGGGCGGAATCCTGTGAAATCCCGGCAGCACCGCCGGAAAGGAAATGAAGAATGACCGATCAGAAACGGCCCGCAATCGGCCCGCCCCCCCGGGCGAGGTACGTGCCCGGGATCGGCCACCTGCATCCTGAAGGCTTTCCCGTCCTGCAACGACGACCCGCCGAAAAGCAGACTATGCATGGCCTGTGGGACCGCCGCCAGGAGCACGACCGGATCATTGCCGCCCTGACAGGGGAACACGACAGGCTGGTCGCCGCTCTGAAACGCAAGCACGAGTTAATAGGGGCCAGTTAATAGGGGCCAGGCACGAATGGCGTGAGGTTAAGGCTGTTTGGCCATTGCAGGGGCGGGCTTCCCGATGTCTTCGTGCGACCGCTGCGGTCGCCGGAATCGCCCGCCCTCTTATGGCCTTATCCTCACGCCATTGGGGCCGGGCACCGTTTTTCGGCACCGTTTTTCCCCTTGACGCGCTCTCCCCCATCCGCCATACTTCCTCACCATGACGTGTTCACCGCCCGCGGCGGCGCAAGGACGTATTCCCTGCTGCATTCTCCATTTGGTCCATTCCTGTCCACTTCATCCACTTCGTCCACTTCGTCCACCACGTCCACTCGGTCCACTGATTCCTCCGCTTCCACCTGTCTTTCCTCCCGTCTCAATCATCCCGGCACAGCGCATCCCGGTCGATCTGGGGAATTCCTGGCCACGGTGGGGAAGAGCTCCCCACTGTCGCCACGTGCCACACATGGCAGACCGGGAAACCCGGATTGCCAGAAAGTCATGCGTATCAAGAAGATAGCAGGGGCCGTCACGGAAAACGAGAAGTCCCGGGTCCGATGTGGCACGGAGTTTGCTGTATGGCAAGGCACTCTTGATTGCCCCGCTCCTCGTTATCCTGAGGTCTGAATCACACATGCCATCGGCCCGGAAACTGGCGCTTGTGATCGACGATGAGGAGTCGATGCGCGACTCGTGCCGCCAGGTCCTCGAGAGAGATTCCTGGCGCGTCGCCACGTGCGGAGACGGAGTGGTCGGCTACAGGCTGTTTCACGAGCAGGCCCCGGACCTCGTTCTCGTCGATCTGAAGATGCCCGGGATCGACGGCATGGAGCTGGTCTCGCGGATAGCGGCGGAGGACCCGACGGTTGCTACCGTGGTGATCACCGGCTATGCCACCGTCGAGTCGGCGGTCGAGGCGATGAAGAAGGGCGCCTACGATTTCCTGCCCAAGCCGTTCACCCCCGCGGAACTTCGCGTGGTGGCCTGGCGCAACCTGGAGAAGCGCCAGCTCTTCGTCCGCAACCGCCAGCTCCTGGCGGAGAAGGAGCGGATGCAGGAGAACTTTGTGACGCTCGTCTCGCACGAAATGCGATCTCCCCTGGTGGCCGTCGAGCAATACATCGAGGTGCTGCTGGCTAACATGGCCGGCGAGCTGAACGCGAAGCAGGCAGAAATCCTCCGGAACATGCGCACGAAGACCGAATGGCTCCTGGCGCTCGTGAAAGAATGGCTGAGCGTGTCGCGAATCCAGGGTTTGACACAGCCGGAGAAGATGGAGCCGCTTGAGATCGA
>DATKYA010000508.1:0-4480 GCA_035528775.1 Planctomycetota bacterium
TACGTGAGCTGCTCGCCGTTCCGCGTGCCGGTGGCCCGGCTTGCCGCCGCACAGGCTGCAATCAAGGAAACGCGCACGCTGAAGGTCGTCGGCGAAGCGTAAGACCGCCTGCGCAAGCCAGCGAATGGAAAACCAGAAGCCCCCGATCGGTCGTTTGGCCGAGCGGGGGCTTCTTTTGAATGAGGAATGAGGAATGAAGAGGGAAGATGAACGATGAACGATGAACGATGAACGGGGAGGGATGAAACGCGGCGCAGGGCAATCGGTGCGGCTTTCACCATACACCGTACACCGTTCATCATTCACCATTCATCATTTATCCCTCACTCCACCAACCGCCCCACATAGAGGCAACCGGGATCATCGCGTTTCTTCGAGAGAATCTCCCTGGCGTTGAGTTGCTGCACGTGCCCGTCGACGAACAGACACGTGGCGCTGCCGCCGTGGCGAGGGGCGATGACGGGTTTGCCGGTGGGCAGTTTGCCGTCTTCATCGGGAAAGTACATTGCGCCGTCAGCCACAGATGCCGGTTGTTCCGTTTTCGGATTGATGTCGTTGCCGGAGCCGACGCTCTCGAAGACGGCGGCGTCCGCTACCAGGATCACCCGCGAGGGAGCAGCCACGATGTCAATCTGCACGGATGCGCCCATCAGGTCGTGATCCCTGTCGAGGCCGTAAGCCGGATCGGCTTCGGTAGCGGGAAACTGGAAGTTCAGGCCGTAGTGGATTTCATTGAGCTTCATTCCGGCGGGCGAGGGCTGTCCGGGCTTGGGTTGGATTTCCGGCACGTCCAGCACAGACGGATGCTTCGAGGGGCAGGTGAAGATTCGCCAGTTCTGCGCGTAGGGGAGGATGGACCTGTACCACGTGGTGCAGTCGTCTGCTCCGGGAGCGGTATCCGGGTCGGGCCCGCTCGCGGGAAGATAGCCGGTCTGGTGAACGAAGAGCATCAGTGCAGTGCCGATGCCCTTGAGGTTGGACGCGCACTCCACGTCGTGTGCCTTGGAATGCGCTGCCATGACAACGGGAATCAGCAGCCCTCCCAGGATTCCCGCGATCCCGATGACGATCAGCATTTCGATCAGGCTGAAGCCGGCGGCGCTCCGTGGTCGGTTCATGGCATGCCTCCTTGCTGGCGAGAGATGAACGAGAATCACCAACGCTCAATGACCAACGCGCAGCGCGTTGGCCGCTGGTCGTTGCCTGGTGCTCGTCGAGTGTTCTTCTTTCCCCCGTGCCGCACGCCCCATGCCCGTCACTGCATCATGGCTCCCACGTAGATGCAGTCGGAATCGTCGCGCTTCTTGGAGAGGATTTCCTTCGTGTTGAGGCGCTCGACGTGGCCGTCGAGGAAGAGCACGATGGTGTTGCCGTTGTGACGGGGGGAAATGGTGGCCTTGCCGGTCGGGATGTCGCCGCTGTCATCGGGGAAATACAGCGCTCCATCGATGATGGAGTCGGGCGCTTCCTCGTTCGGATTCATGTCCTTGTTCTTGAAGGTTCCGCCGTCGGCGATGAAGAGTATTCTCGATGGGGAGGCGATGTTGTCTACCTGCACGGTGCCGCCCATCAGATCAAAGTCGGGGTCGAGGCCGAGGAACTGGAAATTCATTCCGTAGTGGACTTCGTGGTATTTCATGTCGGCGGAGGGCGTCTCGCCGGGGGCCGATTCGACGTCGGGAATATCGAGCACTGACGGGTTTTTCGACGGGCATGAATACGCAGCCCAGTTCTGCACGTAAGGCAGCAAGGCCCTGTACCACGCATCGTATGCATCCCCCATATCGGGGTCGGTTCCGTCGGGGCCGCACGCGGGGAGGAAGTCGTCGTTCCGCTGCACGTAGAGCATCAATGCCGTGCCGATGCCCTTGAGGTTCGACACGCATTTCGTGTCGCGAGCGGTCGCACGGGCTTGGCTCAGCACCGGAATCAGCAGCCCTGCCAGGATTCCCGTGATACCCATGACGATCAGCATCTCGATGAGGCTGAATCCTGCTAGTCTTTTTCGAGCCATTGGCAAGCCTCCTGCACAGGGAGTTGAGTCGGAAAGATGAAGAATGATGAAGGTGGAACAGGCTCCGGCGGCGTGAGAATGACTCCCTTGCGTTCTGCCGCTCGCGCCGGCCGCCTGCGATTCACGCCCTTTCTACTAGAATTATAGCGGATGCGGGCGAAGTGTCAAGGGGGGAAGTTGGGGAAACCGGGGAAGATGATGAGTGGGGGAGTGGGAGAATGAAGAGGACGCACAACGGTCATCGGTGAAACGAGCACGGGTCCGCCAATTCCTCGTGGTTTTTCCCCGTAGTTTTCGGGCCGCCCACAGCCCCGTTCAGGGGGCTTTCCTGCGGACTGCCGAGTCCACCGGCATCGCCGCAGGTAATAGCACCGTCCTTCAGGGCGGTGGGCTATCGGCGGCGAACCTACACACCGCCCTGAAGGACTCCGGCTCGGAAGCGTGCGGACTGCCCAGTCCGCCGGAATGCCCGTGAACGGGCATGCAGGGAGCAAAGACGCCGGATTCCGAAAACCATATTTCGTTGGCGCACCCAACGAGCACACGAAGGAGTCTCCCGGGGGTCCACTTCGTCCACGTTGTCCACTTCGTCCACGTTGTCCACTTGGTCCACTTGGTCCACTTTGCGTGCAAGCCTGGCCGCCCCGCGCCGCATGCCGCCCGCCCGTGCGCACCCTCGGCTGCTATTTCACCGGAAAGCATTTGATTTCCCTCCCAAGCCCGATATAATCAGATAGTGAAGCACGCTGAAGGCTTGGATGCGGCTCGATGAGCCGATGAGGGGATCAATGCGGCCAGCACGGGCGCGCATGGTTGGGGCCGGTGCAGTGATGGCGTGTGCGGCGCTGTTGGCGTGCGCCGCGTGGCTGAAGCCCGATCCCCGAGGATTCGGCACGCACACGCAACTGACGCGCGGCCCCTGTGTCTTTTATTTTCTGGCCGGTGTGCCCTGCCCGACCTGCGGCATGACCACCAGCTTCGCGCACATGGCCCGCCTGCAGGTGCTGCGGGCGGTGCGGGTGCAGCCGGCCGGAGCCGCGCTGTTCGTCGTGGTGCTGGCGCTGATTCCCGCGGGCGTGTTCTGCGTCGTTGCCGGAAGGATGCCGCCGGTGCGCGTTCATCCCAACTGGATCGCCATCCCGGCGCTGATTCTCCTGGTGGCCGGCTGGGTGTACAAGATTCTGGTGACCCTGTAGGCGCCGGCCTGTTCCACTGTTCCCGGTTTGTGAGGTGTTTGCGATGAGAAAGTTCACGATCCTGTTCCTGCTCGCCGCGTTTCCCATTATGGGCATGGGCTGCCAGGCCTGCCATCGGATGACAGGCATGAAAATGGTGGATGCCCAGTACAAGCCGAACAAGCGCAAGATGCTCATCATGCCGTTCAGCGATCCCGTCTTCGGCTGCTTCGAGTCGAGGGAAGGCTCCGAGCTCTCGCGCGACTTGGGCGACTACATCAGGTGGCAGCGGATAACCGACGTTATGTACGACACCTTCTTCCCCGCTTCGATGCAGAAGCTTTATGAAGAGAAGCGCAAGGAAGGCAATGAAACACAAGCCTTGATGGCGCTCGCCAAGGAGATGGATTGCGAGCTGATCGTGACCGGGCAGATCCACGATTACCAGGCGGGCGGCGACAGGAGCGTGAACATCGAAAGCGGCACGGTGACCTTCGAGGTGCAGGCCTACGATGCAGGGCAGCCCGGCGCAATGGTCTGGCGGATGCCCGTCACCACGGTCACCTTCCCCGAAGGGTGGGAATACGCCGACCTGCCGCGCGGCGACATGCCGACCGACAAGCTCAGCCGCATGCTCCTGAACAAGGCCGCCGAGAAGATCGGGCAGTGCTTCCACGACCATCTCGAGAAGCTGTGAGGATCCGTGTGGACGCGGCGTGGCGAGCGTAGAGACGCCCGTGTGGGTGCCGACCGAAGACGGTCGGGCGTCTGAGACGTGCCACCGGCACGTCTCGGGCTTGCCCGTGCCTGCCGCTTGGGCCCCTGTTGCCTTTGTGCCCCGTACATCATGATGCACAACGCCAACTCCGAGAACCCCCTGAGTTTTCTGATCCACGCATGCGAGCAGGCGGTGCGCCGGCCGGTCATCGGCTGCCAGTTGGTGGCAAACGTAATTGCGGCGGGGGAGCTGTACGTGGTGGGCTCGGTGGCATTGTGGCTGCTGGAGCACGGCACGGCCGCGAAGGTCGCCGGCTTCATCCTCGGGCTTGCGGGTGTCGGGCTGGCGGGGCTGATCCTGGCTGCCGGGGCGCTCGCGGTGAACCGCGCACTCCACGGCCCGCCCCGGACATCGCACGAAGTGGACGAAGCCCTCGTGTTCATCCGCAACAACCTTTTCGCGCTGGTTCAGAGCTACATCGCGTTCTTCGCGATCTTCGTGCTGGTGGCGTGCGTGCTGCTGATCCCGACGGCGGCCGCGCGGCTGGGGGCGTTCGGCCAGATGGTCTATGCC
>DATKYA010000509.1:0-2788 GCA_035528775.1 Planctomycetota bacterium
GGCAGATTCAGACTGCCGGAACCAGAGCACGAAGACACGAAGAGGAGGTAAAACCATCGTGAAGACACTAGCGAGCATTCTAGCAGTGGCCGCCGTTGTTGCCATCATCGGCTGCAAGGGCACCTACCGCGCACGGTACGAGGCCAACCCCATCCAGGAGCAGGAGAAGCTGATCCTGCTCGACAGCAAGCTGAAGAACATCAAGGTGGTGCGCGAGCTGCCGCCAACGCGCGTCCCCGGCAGCGGCGGACAGCTTGAGGTGGGAATGGTGCTCGTGAACACCAAGGACAAGGACTACCGGGCCGACGTGAAGGTGCAGTTCCTCGACATCAACGGCGGCGTGCTGGAAGAAACGACATGGGAACCGGTGATCTTCCAGCGGTCGATGGAGGTGACGATCAAGAAGAACTCGCTGAACCCGGCTGCCGCCGATTACCGCGTCACCATCAGATCGCAGGAGTAGGCGGTCGAGGGCGGCTCGTCGAAACCAAGCGCCCGCTGCAAATGTTGAACAGGTGCCGGGCACGTTGCGTTGTGACGTACCAATCGGATTCCCGCGGCTTTTTTCACCAGGAGGTGAACCATGACGATCACGGGCTGGGCGCCGTCGCGATTGACGTTCGCCGCATGCGCGGCGGCACTGCTGTGCGGGTGCGCGCAGCGGCCGCAGTCGATCCTGCAGCCGATCCCGCCGCCGCAGGTGAAAGCCGATCAGCCGGATGTCACGTACTCCTACGAGCATAAGCTTGACCCGGAGCCGGGCTACGAGCCGCGGAGCGACATCGATGCCCTCGCCGCCCAGCTTTCCGGGGTCATACGCACTCGTTCGCGCGCGCCGCGAATCGTGGCCGTGCGCAGCTACACGGTGAGGCCCGTTGGCGTCTATGGCTACGGCTATGGCTATGGCCATGGTCGCGGCCGGAGCACCCGCGGCCTGAGCGGCTACCACTACATGAACACGCTGTTCTGGGGCGGGCTGGGCGCCGCGATCGGGCACCAGAGCGGCCATACCGCCGAAGGAGCCATCATCGGAGCCGCCGCCGGGCACACCATCGATCACGGCGGGCTTCATGGCCTGCTGTCGCGCGACACCATTTTCGGCGGGGCCGTCGGAGCCGGCATCGGAAGCTTCTCCGGCCGAGCCGGCAAGGGAGCACTGATCGGAGCCGCCGCCGGGCACCTCCTCGATGACGTGTGGCGAAGCCAAGACGATGAATGGTGAGAGGGAGAGAGACAGATCCACAGATTGCACAGATTGCACCGATGAAGAAGATGAAGAATGGAGAGAATGGCCCCTCATCTAATCTTCTTTCCTCTTTCTTCTCTGTGGCATCTGTGGCATCTGTGGATTGCTCTGCCTCGCTTCATCTCATCATCTCTTCATCTGGATCCTTCTTTCGAAAGGAGCCTGACACATGAACCGTTTTTTCTGCCTGCTCGTACTTGCCGCCGGATTGCTGGCGGGATGCGGCCCGGGCCCGCGCTTCCAGTACCACGACGTGCCTCCCGTCACCGAACTCCGCGCGCCCATACCCGACGTCGCCCCGAGGGAAATCGCGACCAGGATGAGCTCGCGGGCGATGCAGCTCAAGAAGCGCATCGCAATCGCTCGCTTCGGCGACATCGGCTGGGTGGACGACATCCCGTTCAAGCGTGACGACGAGATCGTGGCGAAAGCCGGCGGACCGGAGCACGTCACCGAGATGCTCATCAACGAGCTTCTCAAGACCGGCCGCTTCGATATCGTGGAGCGCAAGAACATCGAAGACGTGCTGAAGGAGATGAAGTTCGGCGAGACGCGCTGGGTGGAGAAGACGAGTGCGGCGAAAGCCGGCGAAGTGCTGGGCGCCCAGTGCATCGTGATGGCATCGCTCGGCGTGCGAACCGACGCCGCCGGCTATGTGGCCGCGTTCATCCGCATGGTCGACGTTGCCACCAGCCGCATCACCGCCGCCGTGATGGGCGTGGGGCCGGACGTCCAGGCCGCCTTCGCCGCTGCCGCCTCCGAGCTGGTGAAGGCCAGCGCCCCCTCCCCGTGGGTCGCCAGGATCGTCAAGGTGGGCGATCGCGACGGCAAGAAGGAGATCATCATCGACTCCGGCAAGGATCTCGGCGTCAAGACCGACGACGTCTTCGCCGTGTTCTCCCTGGGCGAGCCGATCAAGGCGCCCGATACCGACCGCGTCATCGGCTACCGCGAGAACGGTGCCGGCATGATCCGCGTGACCGAAGTGAAGGACGGCTATTCGGTTGCCGAGCCGGTTGAACTCACGGCCGAGATCAAGCCGGGCGACCTCGTGCGGCCGGCGACCGACAAGTAGTAAGAAACTATCTCAAAACATCCAACAGGATCATGTAGGGGCACACGGTGTGTGCCCCCGGGGCGGACGCCGTCCGCCCCTACATCAGGATCGCCTTTTGAGATAGTTTCTGAGACCGATGATGGGATGATGCGATGAAGGGATGATGGGAGGAGGGGAAGACGGGAGGACGGGTTGACAAGATGAGGCCAATCGCTTCATCTCATCATTTCGTCATCCGTTCATTTTTTCGCCGCACTGCCGAGCATCACCAGCACTGCGTCCCACGGCCCCACCGGCACGTCCACGTCGAAAGCACCGGCGCCGCCATGAACCGTGAGCGGGACGTTGCCGTTGAGGTCAACGGCCACCGCGTCGCCCGCGATCATCGCCGTGCGGGCGTCGAGATGGAGCTTCACGGTTCGCGCGGTGCTCCACATGTTCTGCACGATCACGAACGTCTTGCCCTGTGCGCGAAAGCCGTAGAT
>DATKYA010000510.1:0-5032 GCA_035528775.1 Planctomycetota bacterium
GTGATCGCGCACAGTTGCTACCTCGTGAATCTCGCCAGCTCGAGCGCGGCCATCCGCCGCACATCCTATCACACGCTGCTCGACGAGCTGCGCCGCTGCCACACACTCGGCATCGGCGACCTCGTGATGCACCCCGGCTCGCACCCCGCCGGCACGCAGACCGGCATCAGGCTGATCGCGGACGGCCTCAACCGCATCCTCGGCGAGACGCGCGAAACACGTGTTCGCGTGCTCCTGGAAACCACGGCCGGGCACGGCACGCAGGTCGGCGGCTCCTTCGATGAGCTGCGGGCAGTCATCGATCTGATCGAGCGGCAGGAGCGGATAGGAGTGTGCGTCGACACCTGCCACATCTTCGCCGGCGGCTACGACATCCGCACCGACGCCGCCTGCCGCCGCACGTTCGCACTGTTCGACTCCATCGTCGGCATCGGCCGCATCCGGGCATTCCACCTGAACGACTGCAAGCGCGAGCTGGGCTCGCACGTCGACCGCCACCAGCACATTGGCCGCGGGCACATCGGCACCGAAGCATTCCGCTTCATCCTGCACGACCGCCGCTTCCGCGACCTCCCCATGATCATCGAAACACCCAAGAAGGACGGCGAGCGGACGGACTGGGATGCGAGGAATATCGAGCTGCTGAAGAAACTGAGGGAAGAAGAGATGATGGGATGATGGGAAGACAGGAAGACAGGATGAAGGTAGGATGCCTTCGTTCATTCAGTCCACTCAGTCCACTTGGTCCACTCAGTTCACTTCGTCCACTCACTCCACCCCGGCCGGCAGTTCTCCTCCCGGCAACTGATCCCGGTACTTCCTGAAATGCTCGCGCCACGTGCCGTCGAACGCGGCGGCCAGGCTGTCGACCAGCAGGCCGGTGCCGTCGCCGCGGATGAAGCTGTGGCCGGTGGCGATGGAATCGACGGGCAGCCGCGCCAGACGCTTCAGCGTCGCAATCGAGGCCTTCAGGTCAAACTGACCCATCCAGCCCGGGCAGAGGGTCAGCATCACCAGGTCGCCGGTAAACAGCCACCGCTCGCCGCCGATCGCCATCTCGAACGCGAGCGAGCCGGGCGTATGGCCGGGGGCGGCGTGCACCTTGATCTCCATCCCGAGCAGCCTCATCTGCTGATACGGCCGCAGGCGGATGTCGACCGGGCACGGAATGCGCGACGCCGTGCCGTCTTCGACCCGCGGCGCCTCGCACTCGCTGACGGCGATTTTCGCGCCGAGGTCGCGCCAGCGCTTCGCTGCCTCGGTATGATCATAATGGTCGTGGGTGATCAGCACGTACTTCGGCGGCTCGAGCCCGATCGACTTCAGCGCGTCGGCCGCCGCCGGAAACTCGTCGTCCTCACCGGCATCGATCAACAGCACGCCCTCGGGGCAGCGAACCGCGCAGGCCAGGCACGAATCGGCGATTCTGTAGAGGCTATCGGAAATCTCGCGTGGTTTCAGCATGGTGTTTCAGTGGACCAAGTGGACTGAGTGGACACAGTGGATCCAATGGACACAGTGGACCCAGTGGACCCAATGGACTCAATGGACCGGGCATCCTTTTCCTCTCTTCATCCCTTCATCTCTTCATCTCTTCATCCTGTCCTCTCTCCCCCTCCTCCCGGCCGTGCGGCGACCGCAATCACGTGCCGGAGGCTCTTCTTGAATGCTCCCTCGAATTCCTCCTGCCGAGCGATTCCGCCGTTGATGGCGTCTCGCACCTTCTCGCGGTCGGGCGAGCCTACCAGCAGCAACACCGGCTGGAGATGCGGTTCCACCACCGACAGATTCCGCCGGACCTTCGTGATGTCGGGCTTGAGGATTCGCACGTAGCGCTCGCCCAGCCGCTGCAGCAGGAGTTGTTCGTTGTAGTCGATGTGGATGCTGCTGGTATGACGCACGCTCACGCGCTGGCCGGCGAGAACGGTGTGCCACAGGACAGCCTGCTCCGTGCCGAGTCCCGCGATCAGGATGTCACGCAAGCCGGCTTTTTCCTCCGCCAGCCGCTTCTCCTCCTGCTGGATTTCGAGATAGCGGCCGAGCACCGCCGCCAGCTCCGGCGTGCAGTCGAGCCGCCTGGGTGCAAGCGGCTGCCCCGATGTTTTTCCCGCAGCGTAGTCCGATGTCATCGCTGTGCTTCCTGAGGGTGTGTTTTTGGTGGACGTAATGGACCGGGCATCCTCTTCTCCTCTTCTCCTCTCCTCATCCCTTCATCTCATCATCTCTTCATCCTATCATCCTCTCCTCCCGTCCTCCCTTCATCTCCCCTCAATCGCTCTGCCCATAATCATCATACTCGCTCTCCGGCGTGCTCGCCGAAATCGTGTCGTTGCGGGAGATGGTTTCGTTCATGCCGATGCCCGGCGGCACGAACATCGACAGCAGGGCCGCGAGCCCTGCCAGCAGCACGCCGCCGATGATGCCGAGGGCCGACAGCGCGAACGCCGCGACGCCGCTCACCCGCCCGAAGGCGAGCACCACGTACGGCACTCCCACGGCCACGCCGCCGCCGACGAGCATCCCCAGCACCCCCATGAGCATCGTTGACCCAGGCCTCTTCATCACTGCATCCTTCAGCCGATAACCGTCCGCACGGCACACGCCGCCAGCCGACACTATATCGCATGGGGGGCGGGCCGTCAAGAAAAATTCGGAGTGACCTGCGTGGATCGCCTTCCAGTGGACGAAGTGGACGAAGTGAGTCCCGCCACCCTTCTTTCCTCTTCATCCCTTCATCCCTTCATCTCTTCCTCTCTTCATCCTTTCTCATCCTGTCATCCTGTCTTCTCTTTCTGCGCCGCAACCACCGTCGATCCCGCTTCTTCCATCGTCGCCGCCACGCGCGGCCGCGCGAAGCCAGCCTGCTCGATGAGGGCAAACAGTTCCGGCCGCGAATACGCGCCCAGCATGATGTTGAACAGCGCCGGAATGAGCGGCCCCGTCTTGTCGTCGTTCAGCACGAAATCCTGGACGATCAGCAGGCCGCCGGCGGCAAGCGAGTCGAACGCTTTCCGCAGCTTCATCTCGGCCTTGCTGTTCGGGCCGTGCAGCACGTTGGAGATCAGCACGGCATCATTGCCCGAGCCGAACCCGTCGGTGTCCCAGCTCCCGGGCTGCGCGCTCACGCGCTCCTGCATGCCTTCGCGGGCGATCACTTCGCGGGCGATGGCGACCGTCTCCGGCAGGTCGAACACCACCGCGTGCAGCTCGGGGAACCGGCGGCACAGCGCGATGGAATAGGTGCCGGGCCCGCCGCCTACGTCGAACAGCTTCCGGCGGCCGCGGAGGTCGACGTGCTCCGCGAGCGTTTTCGCACGGCTGGTGACCGCCAGGTTGTGCATGCCCATGATGAATTTGCGATGGGGATCGGAAGCGGGCCGCGGGGCGTCGTCGCGGAGGATCTCGTTCTCCAGTCCGCCCCAGAAATCCCACAGCGACGCCGAGTGCGCCACGATGTCGCCCTGGTAGAGCGGGCGGCCTTCCACCAGCCAGGTGTCGGAGAATTCGGTGTTGCGATAGGCGCGGCCGCGTCGCTCGAGCAGGCCCATCGCGATCAGGGCGATCAGCAGCTTCTCGAGCATCTCGGGCTTGGCGTTGCACCGCCCGGCGAGCTCATCCAGCGGCAGCTCGCCCCCGGCGAGCAAGGTGAACACCTTCAGGCTGCACGCCACGTGCAGCACTGCGGCGGGGCGGAACCCCGCTACGATCCCGTTCAGCGTCTTCAGGTCCATGGAAGCTCCTTTGCGGAAAAATCGCGATGTCATTATTGTAGGAACCGCGCGGCGCTCGTGCAACGGAAACCGGGCGTAGTCACGCGCGCGATCGCCATCCCGCCTCACCCTTGCTTTCGCGCCACACCGCGCGTATACTTGGCATGTAGGCTGCTGATAGAGCCGGGGCGATCGATCGTCGCCACGGAAAGGAACCCGAACATGTTCACCGACTACGTGACGTTCCTGCTCACAAAAATGGTGTGCGGGTTGTTCGTTCTGGCGCATTTTTCGGTTTACGGGCTGGACGCTCCGCAAGGCCAGCCGCTGCGGTGGTGGGCGGCGTTTGGCATCACCGGCTACATGGCGCTTTGGGGCCACATGGCGTCGTTCGGCAACTGGAAGCCCGCCACGATGCAGACGCACCAGTAGAAACGCGCCGGTGGTACGTCTCTTTCCGGAGCGAGTCACCTATGGAGCCGCACCCAATGGCCATCTCCATCATACTCGCCCATCCGAACCCCGGCAGCTTCAACCACGCCATCGCCCAAACCGCGTCCGACGCCATCCGCCGGCTCGGGCACGAGGTGATCCTCCACGACCTGTACGGCGAGCGGTTCGACCCTGTCCTGCCCGGCAACGAGATCGACGATGACGCGCCGCTGCCGCCGGACGTCGAGCGCCATTGCCGCGAGATCGCCGCGGCCGATGGCATCGTGATCGTGCATCCGAACTGGTGGGGCGGGCCACCCGCGATCATGAAGGGCTGGATCGACCGCGTGCTGCGGCCGGGCGTGGCGTACCGGTTCGACGAGTGCGACTCCGGCGAGGGCGTGCCGGTGGGCCTGTTGAAGGCGCGAGCCGCCATCGTCTTCAATACGTCGAACACGCCCCGCGAGCGCGAGCTGGCTGCCTTCGGCGATCCGCTCGAGCGCACCTGGCGCGACTGCATCTTCGGCCTCTGCGGCGTGCCGCATTTCCATCGCCGCATGTTCGAAACCATCATCACGAGCACGCCCGAGCAGCGGAAGCAGTGGCTGAGGGCGGTGGAAAGCCTGACCGCAAAGGTCTTCAAACCTTGAACTTCCCATCCGCCCGCGCTATACTTGTACCCACCTCCTGAAGGTCACTCTCCTTCAGCAAACGCACTACTCAATTAGCAGAGGCCATTGTTCATGCCAACACCGTTTGTTCACCTGCACGTTCACAGCGATTTCAGCCTGCTGGACGGTGCGTGCAAGGTCGAGAGCCTGCTGAGCGCGGCCGAGAAATTCGGCATGCCGGCACTTGCCCTCACCGACCACGGCAACCTGCACGGGATC
>DATKYA010000511.1:0-4770 GCA_035528775.1 Planctomycetota bacterium
CCGTCCGTGCTCGAAAACCTGCGCCGCGTTTCCAGCAAGCGCGTGGTCATGCACATCACATCCGCTACCGCCATCGCCGAAGGGATCAGAATCCTCTACGGCCAGACGGTGATGGACGCCCAGCAGCACGACGCCGCCGCCGTCGAAGATGAAGTGGATGCAGCCTCCGCCGTGCAACTGCTCGACGGCCTGCTGGCAGACGCCGCCCAGCAGGGGGCGTCGGACGTTCATATCGAGCCGGAGGAATCGCGCCTGCGCGTGAGGATGCGGGTCGACGGCATGCTCCGCGAGCACGGCTTCTACCCCAAGGCCGTGGCCGCACCGCTCGTATCGCGGATCAAGGTGCTGTCGAAGCTCAACATCGCCGAGCGCCGCTCTCCGCAGGACGGCAGCTTCTTTTTCGACTACAACGGGGAGAACATCGACCTGCGCGTCTCCACGCTGCCGTCGCTGCACGGCGAGAAGGCCGTCATCCGCCTGCTGGCGTCGAAGAGCCGCAAGGTCACGCTCGAGCGGCTCGGCATGGAGCCCGACACACTGGAGCTGTTCCGGTCGTTCATCGTGCGGCCCCACGGGATTATCCTGATCACCGGGCCAACCGGCAGCGGGAAGTCCACCACGCTGTACGCGTCGCTGCTGATGGTCAGGTCGTCCGCTATCAACATCATCACGGTGGAAGATCCGGTGGAGTACCAGATCGAGGGGATCACGCAGGTGCAGGTGGACCACGCGGAGAAGATCACGTTTGCCAAGGCCTTGCGCGCGATGCTGCGGCAGGATCCCGACGTGATAATGGTGGGTGAGATTCGAGACCGGGAGACGGCCGACATCGCCCTGCGTGCGGCGCTCACCGGCCACCAGGTGTTTTCGACGCTGCACACGAACGACGCCCCCGGCGCCCTCACGCGCCTCGTCGACATGGGCTGCGAGCCGTACCTGGTGGCAAGCTCGGTGTGCGGCGTGCTGGCCCAGCGGCTGATGCGGCTGAACTGCTCCGCGTGCAGCGAGGCGTACACGCCGTCGCCCGAGGTCGTTCAGCGGCTGGGGTTGCCCGATCCCGAGAAGCCCCGCACCTGGTATCGCGGCCGAGGGTGCGGCAGGTGCCACCAGACCGGCTACACCGGCCGGATTGGCACCTTCGAGCTGCTGAAGATCGACGACGACATCCGGGAGAAGCTGATCGCGAGCGCGTCGACCGACCAGATCCGCAACCTCGCGATCGCCAAGGGGATGCACGCGCTCCGAGCCGATTCGCTCCTCAAGGTCGAGCGCGGCCAGACCACGCCCGAAGAAGTGCTTCGCGTGACGACGACGGACTGAGAAGAAATGATGAATGAAGAATGAGGAATGAGGAATGAATGAATGAAAGACCCGCACGTGGATGAATCACGAATGAAGACAATGTTGAGCATTGCGCTCCCTCTTCATTCTTCATTCTTCATTCTTCATTCCTCATTGGTATGGCCATGCCTTTCTACACTTACAACTGGCTGAAGCCCGACGGCTCGGAAGGCGTCGACACGATAGAGGCGGCATCGCTGACCGCGGCAGCCGCCCAACTGCGCAGCCGTCACATCATGGTGACCAACATCAGCGATACCGGCCCGGTCGGCGGCGCGCTGCGGGCTGCCCTGCCGTCCATCGGCTGGGTGGGCACCAACGACGTCGTCCTCCTGTTCACCCAGCTCGCAGCGCTGATCAAGGCGGGCGTCACGCTGGTCGCCGCACTCCAGGTGCTTGAGGACCAGGCGAAGTCCGGCAGGCTGCGCTTCATCCTCATGACGATCCGCAGCGAGGTCGAGCAGGGCAACACCTTTGCCGCTGCCTTGCGGCGTTTTCCGCGCGTCTTCAGCCCCGTGGTCGTCTCGATGATCGAAGCCGGCGAAGTAGGCGGCATCCTCGATATCGTGCTGGAGCGCGTGGCCACTATGCTCGAGAACCGCGCCACCTTCCGCGCACAACTGCTCACCAGCCTGATCTACCCGCTGCTCGTGCTCGGCGTGGCCGTGCTGGCCGTCATCATGGTGATCTTTCTCGTAATCCCGCGGTTGGAGGTGTTCATCAAGACGCTCGGCGGCAGGTTCGCCTCCAGCACGATGGCACTGCTGGCGGTCAAGGACTTCGTGCACGACTACGGCGCATTCATCGCCTGCGGTCTCGCGGTGATCGCCATCATCCTGTACTCTGTGAACAAAACGTCCGGCGGCCGCTACGCAATCGACCGGGCGAAGATGCACCTGCCGGTGATCGGCCCGCTGTTCCTGTACTCGAGCATCATCCAGTTTTCGCGAAACCTCGCATCGCTGCTCAACAGCGGCGTGCCGATGCTCGTCGCGCTCGAAACCATCCGCGAAACCATCGGCAACGAAGCGTTCGCACGGCTCATCGACGTCCTCCACGACCGCGTGAATCAAGGCGACAGCCTCTCGAAGCCGTTGGCGGCGTCCGGCATCGCCCCGCCGATGCTCTCCGGCATGGTGGCCGTCGGCGAGGAGACCGGCGGGCTCGACCGCAGCCTCGATCTCGTAGCCGACATCTACGAGAAGCTCCTCCAGAAGCGCATGCACCGGCTCAACGTCATCATCGAGCCGGTTCTCACCGTCATGGTGTTCAGCATCGTCTTCTTCATCGGCATGAGCATGCTGTCGGCCGTATGGTCCGTCTACTCGGTTCTGTAGGGGGCACACGGTGTGTGCCCAGCAAACGGGGGCTCGCTTCAATGCAGGTTCTTGAAAAGAAAACTGAAGAAAGGAGGTGACTGAACGCTCAGCGGGCGTACGTTGAGGCTCCCAGCAATTCAGTCAAGCGATGGGTGCCGTGGGTTTTTCGCATTTTTGCACCGGCCGGCTCCGCACCGGAGAACACGCCGGAAGACCTAAACTCAAGGAGAAACGCTATGATACGCAGTAGAGGATCGAAAGGCTTCACGCTGTTGGAAATCATCCTGGTGCTGGTGATCATCGGCTTCTTCGCCGCGATGATCGCCCCCAAGCTTGCGGGGGTAGCGGACAAAGCAGATGAGAACGTCAGTTCGCAAAACAAACGCGACATTGTGTCGTTCACCCGTGTCTGGCAGCAGGAGCACACCGGCCTGCCCAACCAGCTTGTCGACCTCGTCAACGAGACCGAAACCGGCGCCGCCGTCCCCGAGGTGGATAACGTGGACCCCGACGACGGCGAGGAGACCTTCAGCCAAGAGTTCATCTCCCGGATGCGGCCATACCTTCACACGCTGAACAATGCCGAAGTCGAAGAACTCAAGAAGCTCGGCGTGAAGTACGTGATGGCCCTGAACGACACCGAAGGCAGCGACGGCACCACCTTCGCCGACACCGCCACCCCGATGCGCAAGGTTGCCGTTGCCGCCGGCCTCCAAATGCTCATGGTCGGAGCCGGCGCCAATGATGCCACCGATACACCGGCTTGGACACAGGGCGTCTCGACTGCCTTCGGCTCCTACGCCAGCCTGCCCGGCATGAGCGGCATCGCCAATGGCGACATCGCCACAACAGGCGGCGACCACGGCAATCCAGAATGGATGTACAGGATCATCATGGGCATCGGCCCCGATTGCTCGCTCGTGAAGGACGGCACCGTCTCCAGCGCCGCCCTCAACCCTGGAACCGGCAGCAAGTCCACCTACAGGTACTACTGCATGATCCTGCCCCGGTTGAAAGCCACCGTCAACCGTCTCGGCACCCTCCCCACCACGCTAACCATCGTTGGTGATTCCGGGGAAACGAAGGACGTTACCATCAATCTTCCCCAGGAGCAGTGGGACTTCGGCGTCGTCGGGCCCGACGGAAAGGTGTGGCCCGCCGCGAAGAACGACATATGGGACATCACGGCCACCAAGTGATCGCACGGCCCGCCGCCCTCATGAATTCGGGCGAGGATGCAAATCCTCGCCCGAGTTCGTTTTCATGATGGCGATCAAGCCTGGCACGCCCGGCAGGGATCGAACCTGCAACCTTCGGATTAGAAATCGGCTGGACGTTTCAGAAGACTGTTAGTGGGTGACGGCATTCAGAAACTCGCACAGCGTCTTGCACTCAGGCTTGCACATTGGGCTGTGGTTTTCGGCTCGTTCCGGGTGCCTTGGGAGCGGTTGCCGGACGTGGTGCGGGCTGCTATCGTCGGGATGCTGAAGGGGGCGGTGAAGCGGTAGGCGGGTGCAGACTCGGGGTACGCACGGGCGCCGGACTGGACGTTCGGCGCCTTGTTGTTTCAAGGGGCGGTGGGGTGCGGCTCGTGGAAGGCTTGTCAACGCGGCCCACGGGGGCTGAACGGCTCCAGGACGGGCTGAACCTTGCTCTCTGGACTCCTGACACCTTCCCGGACGCACGGACGCGAAATCGGGGCGGAAATGGCCCTCTGCGCGGGGCTGGGCGACAGGATGGTTGAATCGTGCAGGCGGGCGTGGCATAATATCCCGATGCGGGGATCCTCCATCGTGGGAGATCGTTGCCGCTATCGCACATCCTGGACGCGGGGGAAGACCTTCATCGAAGCCTATCTCAACGACATCCGCCAAGTGGCGCTACTGGACGGCGACGAGGAACGTGCGCTCGGCGCGGAAGTTGCCGCGGGAAGCATCCAGGCGCGGAACCGGCTGGTGATGGCCAACACGCGGTTCGTGGTGTCGATCGCGAAGAAGTACCGCACGCAGGGGATTGACTTCCTGGACCTTATCCAGGCGGGCAACCTGGGCTTGATCGGCGCGGCCGGGCGGTTCGATGTTCGGAAGGGTTGCCGGCTCACCACCTACGC
>DATKYA010000512.1:0-2104 GCA_035528775.1 Planctomycetota bacterium
GGTGGTGGGCCGCGGCTGCGAATGGCGGCTCGACCCGAAGACCGGCCGCGCCGAATGTCTCGGCACGATCACCCGCAGCGGGATGGAAGTATCGCGGTTCGGTATCGGCTCCAACGGCCGGTTGTATCTCGCGGTGGCCGGCAACTGGGCGTTCAACCTCGGCCCGCTCACCATCTACGAGCGGCTGGGCGACGCGAACTACAAGCCGCGGTCGGCCTTCCTGTATTTCGACAAGGACGGCAAGGAAGTGACTTCCAGCGGCCACGGCTCCGACGGCGGCGTCGTGAAGACCGCGCTGTGGGCCGACCAGAACGATGATGGCCTGCGTCAGGACAACGAGCTGACGTTTGTCGACGGCAAGCGGCAGTTCAGCGGCTGGTACATGGAGATGGCCCCTGACCTCTCGTTCTACAGCATCGGCCGGCAATACAAGGTGACCGGCTTCACCGCGTGCGGCGCCCCGAAATACGACCTCGCCAATCCCGTGAAGTTCCCCGAGGTGCCGAACAACACGGGCGTGCTCGGCTCGGCCGACGGGCGGTTCGTGCTCTACGGGGGCTCCTACGGCGAGGTGCACGCGCAGTTTTCGTGCTACGAGATCGCGGCGGATCCCGGGGATCCGCACGGCAAGCTGATGTGGACGTATCCCGACAACTTCACGGGCGTGCACGGCTCTCACAAGGCGTGCCCGCCAGAGGTGGGGATGATCCGCGGGTCGTTCGGCCCGTGCGGCTCCGCCAAGCTGCCCGACCCGATCGGCAACGTGTGGGTGATCGCCACCAACGTGGGCGAATGGCACGTGCTCACCGAGGGCGGCTTCTACCTCACCGGACTGTTCGAGGGCGACCCGATGCGGTTCAACTGGCCGGAGGCAGCGGTGCCCGGCGCCGTGATGGACAGCGTGCCGTGCGGGATGGGCGGCGAAGACTTCGGCGGGTCGGTGTCCGCCACCAGGGACGGCCGCCTCTTCCTCCAGGCCGGCAAGACCGGCTTCTGGAACGTTGAGGTCGTGGGCCTCGACACCATTAAGAAGCTCGGCAGCGGCAAGATGAGCATCACCGACAAGGAAGTCGCACAGGCGCGGTCGTTCCGCGAGCAGTACTTGCAGGAAGCCGCCGGCAGGAAATCGCTCGCGGTCGCCAGCCTCACGCCGCAGTTCACGGGCGACGTTGCGAAGGACTTCCCGGGCGCGCAGATCATCAGCTACCGCAAGTCGGAGGCAGAAGTCAAGTCCGCCGCCGCATATGACGCGCAGAACCTGTATCTGGCGTGGGAGGTGAAGGACGACTCGCCGTGGGTGAATGGCGCCGACGCCCCCGAATACCTGTACGCCCACGGCGATACCGTCGACTTCCAGCTCGGCACTGATCCGAAGGCCGACGCAGGCCGCGGCACCGCCGTGCTGGGCGATCTGCGGCTGTCCATCGGGTCGTTCGCCGGGCAGAACGTCGCCATCATCTATCGCCTCAAGGCAAAGGAGAAGGCCCCGAAGGAGTTCAAATCGGGCGTCGTGGCCAGCTACAAGATGGACAGCGTGGCCGCCGTGAAGGGCGCACAGATCGCGGTGTCGAAGCGCCAGGACGGCAAGGGCTACACCGTGGAAGCCGCCATCCCGCTCGCCGCGCTCGATCTCAGGCCCGCCGCCGGACTCAGGCTCCGCGGCGACTTCGGCATCACACTCGGCGACAAGGCCGGGCAGGACACCGCCCTCCGCGTCTACTGGTCCAACCAGGCCACCGGCATCGTCAACGATGAAGTCTTCGAGTTGCAGATGGAACCGAAGAACTGGGGAGAACTGGAATTCTGAGGAATGGAGAAGCCAAGAAGATAGACTCGGCGTCGGAGCAGATTGCGCTTGTCCATGCCGTGCTGCCGCCCGCTGCCCGCAAAGCGGGCAGCAATCGGATCATGCTCAGATAATTCAGACGCTGTGTACAGGAAGTTAACTATACACAGCGACTGAATGGATTGCGCATGTCCTTGATGTGCTGCCGCCCCACGGCGGCAGCGGGCGGGCAACAGTGGCCCGCCCCTACACAAGATCCCGGCAAGTCGTTCTGGCAGCGAACGGGCATCTTCGAGTTTCCTGTCGCCGCATTGGCGA
>DATKYA010000513.1:0-2389 GCA_035528775.1 Planctomycetota bacterium
GATGCGGATGGTAACGGACCAGCAAGTCAGGAGACTGATGATGTTGCTTCAGCAAGGACTCACCCAGCAGGCGGCAGCCGATAGGACCGCGATGGCGGTCAACACGGCCCGCAAGTATCGCCGATCGGGGCGGCTGCCCAGCCAGTGTCGCCCGGAGCACACGTGGCGGACGCGCGACGACCCGTTCGATGACGCGTGGGAGGGCATCCGTGAGCGGTTGGAGAGCGAGCCACGCTTGCAGGCGAGAACGCTCTTTGACGTGCTGCAGCGCGAGCATCCTGGCCGCTTTGCGGATGGCCAGCTCCGCACGCTGCAGCGTCGCATCAGGCAGTGGCGATGCCTGAGCGGTCCGCTGGGGGAAGTCTTCTTTGCGCAGGTGCATCGGCCGGGTGTGCTGTGCCAGTCGGATTTCACGGACACGGGCAAGCTCGGGATCACGATCGGCGGCGCGAGCTTCGATCACTTGCTGTATCACTTCGTGTTGACGTACTCGAACTGGGAGCACTGCACGGTCTGCTTCTCCGAGAGCTTCTAGAGCCTGTCGGCCGGCATGCAGAACGCCCTGTGGGAGCTTGGGGGTGTGCCGGGCCAGCACCGCACGGACCGGCTGTAGGCGGCGGTGGCCAACACGCGCAACCCCGAGGATTTCACACGGCGCTACCAGGGTCTTGTGGATCACTACGGCCTCGCGGCCCGCAAAACGCAAGCTGGCCACGCCAACGAAAATGGCGACGTGGAGCAACGCCACCGCCGCTTCAAGGAGGCGCTCGATCAGGCGCTGATGCTGCGCGGCAGCCGCGACTTCCCCGATCGGGCCGCGTATGAGGCTTTTCTGAACGAGCTGCTCGGGCGCCTGAACGCCGGCCGCGCGGTGCGGTTCGCGGAGGAGCTGAAGCTGTTGCGGCCGCTGCCGGCCCGGCGACTGGATGACTGCACCAGGCTGGTTGCCCTCGTTGACTCTGGCAGCCTCGTCCGCGTCGATTCAAACGTCTACTCGGTGTCAAGCCGCCTGATCGGCCAGCGCGTCCAAGTGCGGCAGTACACCGAACACGTGGAGGTCTGGTATGCGGGCCGCAGGGTGGAGCGGCTCGAGCGACTCCGCGGCCGCCGCAAGCACCGCGTCGATTACCGGCACATCATCGACTGGCTTGTCCGCAAGCCCGGAGCGTTCGCGAACTACCGCTACCGGGAGGACCTGTTCCCTGCAAGCCGCTTCCGGATGGCCTACGATGCCCTGCACGAGGCCGGGCCGGCGCGGGCCGACAAGCAATACCTGCACATCCTTGAGCTTGCGGCGCGTGAGAGCGAATCGGGCGTGGACGACGCGATCCGCCACCTGCTGGCCACCGGCGAGCCGATCACTGCCGATGCGATCAAGGGCCTCGTGCCGTCGGGCGGCCAGATCCCACCGCCTACCGACGTCCAGGTGCCGACCCCCGATCTGGCCGCCTATGACGAGCTGCTGAGCGCGGCCGTGGAGGTGAGCACATGAGCAAGGCAACCGACGTGACGGCCACCGTTCGTGACCACCTGAAAGAGCTGCGTCTGCCCGCGATCCGCCAGTGCTTCGAGCAGGCCGCCGCCCGGGCAAAGGCCGAGCAGATCAGGTACGAGCAGTTCCTGCTGGAGCTTCTTGAGTGCGAGAGCCAGGCACGCCGCCGCAAGCGCATCGAGCGGCTTCAGCACCAGTCGCACCTGCCGGCCGACAAGACGCTTCAGTCGTTCGACCTGAAGCGCCTGCCGGCACGCATCGGTCAGCAGGTTCGCACACTGGCCTGCCGGCACCTTCCTCGACCGCCGCGAGAACATCCTCGCATTCGGCAAGCCCGGCAGCGGCAAAACGCACCTGCCGTGCGGCATCGGCTGCGAACTCGTGCAAGCCGGCAGGCCCGTCTTCTTCGCCCCCACGGCCCTGCTCGTTCAAGAACTCCTCGCGGCCAAGCGCGACCTGAAGCTTGGCAGGGCCATCAAGAAGCTGTCACACTTTGACGCCTTGATCATCGATGATCTCGGTTACGTCCAGCAGAGCCGCGAGGAGATGGAAGTACTCTTTACGCTCTTGGCCGAACGCTACGAGCGCGGCAGCCTGATGATCACCAGCAACCTGCCCTTCTCGCAATGGGAAACGATTTTCAAAGATCCAATGACCACCGCCGCCGCCATCGACCGGCTGGTCCACCACACATCATCCTCGAACTGAACGTGGCCAGCTACCGCATTGAGGCGGCCCGGAAGACACAGAAAAGAGAGCCTTGAGAGAAAGAAAACGGCCAACCACGTCTCACGGCGCTTCGCGAACGCGGGTTGGACCGACCACGGTTCTGAGGAGGTTTGTAGGGAAGAAATCTTTGGTCGTACAACGCTTTCAGGCCCTTCGGGGCGGCCGTTT
>DATKYA010000514.1:0-3396 GCA_035528775.1 Planctomycetota bacterium
GCGAAGCTCTCCCGCATCGCCTGGTCGGTGACCACCACGAACTCCCACGGCTGCACGTTCATCGCCGTGGGTGCCCTGCGACCCGCGTCGATCACCTTCTCGATCAGCTCGCGGGGGACGGGTGTGGTCTTGTATTTCCGCACGCTGCGGCGTTTCGCGATCGCTTCCAATGCGTCCATGTCATTTCACCTGTTCATTCGGTTCTTTCGATTCCTCGTCGGATTTCGTTTTTCGTTTACGCCGCCACGCGAGGACGATCAGCGTGATAGGGAAGAAGATGCCAAGAACGATTGCCCGTACTACTATCCAGATTTTCTCGAACAAGCCGGATGCGCCGGGCTTGCGCGGTTTCGTGGGCCGAGATCTTCGTCCGAGGAACTCTCGAAGGATGGCGGCGGCATCTTCGTAGTCCTCTTCCCACACCAGGATGCGACGGCTGCTGTAATCCGAGATTCCGACGCCTCCCAGCGTGGATCTCATGTATTCGCCCTCGACGGTGTAGCGGATTCCATGTTCATCGAACAATACCCGTATTGCCATCAGTTCGACGTCACCCTGCGGTTCATAGATACGTTTGTAGTCCATAGAAACCTTCCTTTCGGCTCGCGTGATCAGAAACCATGCTCGCGGAGGAATTCCTCCGAAAGCCCTCCCGGCGATCCGCGGCCGAGCAGTTTCCTGATGTACTTGCCGAGCACGTCGGCTTCGATGTTCACCGGGCTGCCGTCGGGCTTGTCGCCCAACGTGGTCTTCTCAAGCGTGTGGGGGATGATTGCCAGCATGAGGGAGCCGTCGGCCAAGCTCGCGATTGTGAGCGAGATGCCGTCGATCGCCACCGACCCTTTCTCGATCATCTGGTCGGTCAGCTCGCGCGGTGCGGCCACGTGCAGCAGGTATTCGCCCGCGGATTTGGTGCGGCGAACGATGCTGCCCACGCCGTCGACGTGCCCCTGCACGAAATGCCCGCCGAGCCGGTCGCCGACGCGGAGCGCCCGCTCGAGGTTCACCGGGTCGCCCGGTGCAAGCCTGCCGAGCGCCGTGCGGCGAAGCGTCACCGCCACCGCGTCGAACGACGCCACGCTCCCCGAAAGATCGTCTACGGTCAGGCACGCGCCGTTCACCGAGATGCTGTCGCCGAGCTTCGTACCTTCGGCCAACTCCTCCAGATCAATGACGAGCCTTGCCCCGCCCGGCTGCGGCCGGAGGGCCTTCACCTGTGCCTTCTTCTCGATGATGCCGGTGAACATGGCTTATTGTGATAACTCCGCGCCCTGTGCCGGCCTGTTTGCCGGCTCGTTGCATCGCTTCATCTGTGTCTTCGTGACTTCGTATCGAAGCGCTCCCCGGACTGCCCCTCACCGCGTCATTTCGCGTATTCATCGCAATCGGTAGCATTGGGGCGGTCCGGGTTCGTGCATGACGTGCGGTAGTTGTACTTGCACGTGTCGCACAGGATCACGCTGCCGTAAACGAGCTTCCTGAGTTTCTTGCGGATCCACTTGATCATCATTACTTCGGTTCGACGCGTTTCACGTAGTCCTTGTGAACGTAGGCGAAGGTGGTGGGCGGTGCGGCGATCTCGAGCCATTCGCCTTCGCCGCCGGTCACCTCAAGCTCGGCGCCGGTGTTCACCTGGCCCACGATGTCGGCCTCCGGCTCGGGTGCCATGCGAACGTTCACGTGGTCGGCGCTGACGGTGCCGCTTTCGCCGTCGTCGCTCACCTTCACGTAGTTCTTGTGAATCCACAGCAGGCACTCGGTGGGCACGGCGATCTTCAGCCAGTCGCCGGCCTCGCCCACAACGAGCACGCCGAACCCCTGCTTCGCGCGCATCAGGCTGCGATAGTTGGTGCCGGGGCCGCTGCGGATGTTCACGCGTTTCGCGGTGATCTCGCCCTCGTATGCCTTGAATTCGTCGGCCTTCTTGCCGTCGTCCGGCTTGGCTTCCTCGTCGGCCTTGGCGGGAGCCGGGTCCTTCTTCTCCGCGTCCTCCGCAAACAGCAACGACCCGCCGGCAAGTATCACCAACGCCAGAATGATGGGCAAGCGCTTCATCGGAATCCTCGTGAAAATTGTCCTGAAAACAGTGCTGGAAGGCCAAATCGCGACGCAGGCTTCAGGAGTCAGGCTGCAGGCTGCAGGGCCGGCTGATCATCGTCATGCCGCGAACCCTGGATCCTGAAGCCTGGAAATCCGAAGCCGGATAACCACCCATAGATTGTAGCGTGCCCGCCGGTGCTTTTCAATCTGTTTTTCGGCGTGCGGCGCCGCATGAGGAAGTGGGGCTGCCCGTCGCGCTTCCGCAACGGGAGCGAAGGCCGCCCCTACGCCCGCAACAGAAGTTTGTTCCCCTTATTGCGTTGAGGTGTACTTAGTGCTCTGGCTCACAAGTTCGGTGACGTGTTCTACTTCACAGGCGGCTCGATCACGGACCCGCGACCGGGCTACACCTGGCCGGAGCCGGTGGACCAAGTGGACCAAGTGGACCAAGTGGACGTAGTGGACTCAGTGGACACGGCGCATGCCGCTTTCTTCACTCATCATCTCATCATCCCTCTTCTTCGTGGTCCTTCGTGCCTCCGTGTCGAAAACACACCCGGATCACGCCTGCCAGTCGAGCTTCAGCGTCTTGTCCTGCAGCGCGGATTGCTTGATCATTTCAAGCAGGTAATCAGCGCGGTAGCCGGTGAAGCGGTCCTGCGGGCCCTGTTCGCCCTTGGCGATCTGCGCCTGGAAATGCTTCTCCGCCTCCACGAACGGATTGACGATGTCGAAGGCGTAGTCGGTCCAATCGCCCGACTCGTTGTCGTAGAACTGCAGGTTGGCCGCGTTGTGCTCGGGCTGGTCCCAGACTGGCGTCTTGATGATGATGCGTCCGCCGACGCCGCTGATCTCGAAGCCTTCGTCCCAGCCGCGGTGCTCGTAGCCGATGCGGCGCAGCGGGTGCCAATTGGCCTCGAAATGCCCCACACCCCCGCCGGGGAAGTCGAACATCGCGTGGGTCATGAAATCGACGTCGTAGCCGGGCCGGGAGAACATCCGCCCATGCACGCGCTCCGGCTTGCCCACGAGGTGCAGCAACAGATCGCAGACGTGGCTGCCGCCGCAGATCAGCACGCCGCCGCCCGCCAGCCGCACGATCGGCGTCACGCCGTCCGGCCCGGGAGCGAACGCCGACGGCACCTGCCCGGTGTGCGCGTTCACGCCGCCCAAGCCCTGATAGGTGCGGCAGTAGACGCTCATGATGTGCCCCAGCCGCGGCATCAGCTCCTTCGCCCTGAGCGCCGCCGGGAAGAACCGCTTCATGTAGCTTGTGAAAAACACCAGTCCCTTCTTTTCCGCCAGCCTGCCCAGTTCCAGCGATTGCGGCGGCGACAGCGTGAGCGTCTTCTCGCA
>DATKYA010000515.1:0-5320 GCA_035528775.1 Planctomycetota bacterium
AGCAGCGATGCGGCCGGGATGATCGCCGGCCTGAACCTGCTGTGGAAGCTCGGCCTGTCGAAGGCGCGGATGGAGGAGATCGGGCGACGGGTCGGCTCGGACGTGCCGTTTTTCTTCACCGGTGCCGCCGCGGTGTGCCGCGGGAGAGGAGAACTGGTGACGGCGATGGATGGCCTGCCGGAGCCGTTGCACCTGGTGGTGGTGTATCCGGGGTTCCGTGTGTCGACCCGGGAGGTGTACGGGCGGCTGAAAATGGACTTGACAGTATACAGCGTTGATGATAATATATGTAAATTGACGAGCAACTTCCGCTGCGGAAAGGCGATGTCGATAGTGCCTTGGCTGTTCAACCGGCTGGAGCGCACGGCGGCGGAAGTTTGCCCGGAGCTGGATGCGGTGAAACGAGCTATGGCCCGCGTGGGCCTGCTCGGCGTAACAATGTCCGGCAGTGGTTCGTGTTTCTTCGGCCTTTGCGAAAGAAAGGAGGTGGCTATAGAGAAAGCAGAGCACCTTGTAGCGTCAGGCGCTGCCTTTGCGATCGCGTGCGAAAGCACTAGTGAGTGAGGCATGCCTGGCTGCGGCCGATCCGGGCTAACCCGTGGTCTGAATCGGCCTCGATGCTACCCGTCGGATCCCCCCGCAACCCCACGGTGAGTAGCTGCAAACCGAAATGGGCCCGCAGTGTTCTCAGTGTGTATTGGGTCTGCTCGCATGCTGAGTGCAGGCGAGCGAGCATTTTCCCCTGGGTTTCAGCCAAAGGAGGGCTTCCAGTGGATATCACGGACATCAAGGTCAAACTGATGGGTGATCGCGACGACAAGTTAGCCGCGTTCTGTAGCATCACGCTCGACGACAGTTTCATCATCCAGGATCTGAAAGTGATCCGAGGGCCACAGGGTATTTTCGTGGCCATGCCCAGCAGGAAGCTGACGGACAAGTGCCCTCGTTGCGGCGGCAAGAACCATCTCAGGGCCCGCTACTGCAACGAATGCGGCACGCGACTCAAGGAAGACCGGGCGCCGATCGACATCAATGGGCGGGCAACCCTGCATGCGGACATCGCCCATCCGATCAACTCGGCGGTCCGTGAAATCGTTCAGCGGAAAGTCCTGTCCGCGTACGCGGCGGAACTGGAGATGGCGAAGTCGCCGGACTACCAGTTCTCGTCCGACGCGGGGGGTTACGATCCCGCGATTAGAAAATTCGGTGACGGCCTGATCTAACGGATCGGGCACGAAGCCGGCACAGGCGCGAGCGGTCCAGAAACCCGTGTGGAGTTCTTGCCTCCGCATTCCCCGCCTGGACCGCCCCAGCCGGCGACCTCTTGCCTTGCTCAACATCAGTGGAGCAGTTTTACGTGAAGAAAACCGGTGCGGATATTTTCGTCGATGCGTTGGTCCATGAAGGCGTTGAACACATCTTCGGAATCCCCGGCGGCGTGGTTCTGCCGCTGTTCGACAAGCTCTATGGCTCACCGATCAACCTGATCCTCACCCGGCACGAGCAGGGTGCAGGGCACGCGGCCGACGGCTATGCCCGGGCCAGCGGCCGAGTGGGCGTCTGCCTTGTCACGTCCGGACCCGGCGCCACCAATCTCGTCACCGCCATCGCCACGGCGAACTTCGATTCCGTGCCGGTCGTCGCGTTCACCGGCCAGGTGAAAACGCCCCTCATCGGCAACGACGCCTTCCAGGAGGCGGATATCACCGGCATCACGCGCACGATCACGAAGCACAACTACCTCGTGAAGAACGTGTGCGACCTCCCCCGCGTGATCAAGGAGGCGTTCCACATCGCTCGGACCGGCAGGCCCGGGCCGGTGCTGGTGGACCTGCCGGTCGACGTCTCGACCGCCCAGTGCGACGAATGCTATCCCGATAAGGTCGACCTGCCCGGCTACAAGCCCAACTACAAGGGCAACGAGCGCCAGATCCGGCTGGCCGCCGAGGCGATCAACGAGAGCAAACAGCCGATCCTGTACGTGGGCGGCGGCGTGATCATCGCCGATGCGTCGAAGGAGATCCTCGAGCTCGCCATGAAAGCGTCCATCCCCGTGACCACCACGCTGATGGGCCTAGGGGCATTCCCCGAAACGCACCCGCTGGCACTCAAGATGCTCGGCATGCACGGCACGGCCTACGCCAACTACGCCGTGATGGATTCCGACCTCATCATCGCCGTGGGGGCACGGTTCGACGACCGCATCACCGGCCGCATCGATGCGTTTGCACCCGGCGCGAAGGTGATCCACGTCGACATCGATCCCACGTCGATCAGCAAGAATATCCGGGTGGACATCCCGGTCGTCGGCGATGCGAAGGGCATCCTGCGGTCGATCATCGCCCAGGTGAGGCCCGCCACGCACGACGAATGGCTGGCCAGGATCGACGAGTGGAAGAAGCAGAACCCGCTGTGCTACAAGCCCGACGGCCTGAAGCCGCAGTACGTGATCGAGCAGATCTGCGAGGCCACGAAGGGCGAGGCGATCATCACCACGGAGGTGGGGCAGAACCAGATGTGGGCGGCGCAGTGGTACAAGCACAGCAAGCCGCGGCACTTCCTATCGTCCGGAGGCCTGGGCACGATGGGATACGGCTTCCCGGCGGCTATCGGCGCACAGCTCGCCCGGCCCGACGCCATCGTATTCGACATCGCCGGCGACGGCAGCATCCAGATGAATATCCAGGAGCTCGCCACCGCCGTCAAGTATAAGCTGCCCGTCAACGTGGCGATCCTCAACAACGGCCATCTGGGCATGGTGCGGCAGTGGCAGGAGCTTTTCTACAACAAGCGGTACTCGGGAAGCGTGCTGCACGATGCCAATCCCGATTTCGTGAAGCTGGCGGAAGCCTACGGCGCCGAGGGCATTCGCGTCACCACCGCCGATCAAGTGCGGCCGGCCATCGAGCAGGCGATCAAGTCGCCCAAGCCCGTGATCCTCGATTTTGCCGTTGAACAGGAGGAAAACGTCTTCCCGATGGTGACAGCGGGCGAGGCGATCAACAAGATGATAGGCGGAATGGCATGACAGAAATAATGAACGAGGTACGATGAATGCCGTCATCCGAACAGCGTTCATCGGAGCAACCTGAGATATCATAGTTCAGTAACTCGCGAATCAAGAATCCACTATGCGACACGTCATCAGTGTGACCGTTGAGAACAAGCCGGGCGTGCTGGCCCATATTTCCAGCCTGTTTGCCGCACGAGGCTACAGCATAGACTCGCTGGCGGTCGGGGAGACCGAGGATCCGAACGTCTCGCGGATGACCATCGTCACCCGGGGCGATGACCAGATCATCGAGCAGATCACGAAGCAGCTTCGCAAGCTGATCAGCACGCTGAAGGTACAAGACCTGGGGGACGCGGACTTCATCGAGCGCGACCTGGTGCTGATCAAGGTGGGCGTGGCATCGGGGAAGCGCAGCGAAATCCTTGAGGTGGTCGACATTTTTCGCGGCAAGATCGTGGACGTAGCCGCGAAGGACGTGGTGATCGAGCTGTCGGGCCAGGAGAACAAGATCCAGGCGCTGGTGGATCTCCTGCGGCCGTACGGCATCAAGGAAATGGCGCGCACGGGAAGCATCGCAATGACCCGTGGGGCAAAGTCTTAACTCCTGCGAAGCAGCAAGGCGGCATCTGTGAATCGAATCGGTGCGGATATTTTCGTCGAATCGTTGATCAGGGAGGGCGTCGAGTACATCTTCGGAATTCCCGGAGCAGTCATCATTCCCCTGTTCGACAAGCTGTACGATTCCCCGATCAAGATCATCCTGACACGGCACGAGCAGGGTGCGGGCCACGCGGCCGACGGCTACGCGCGGGCCCGCAACATCGCGGGCGATGCCAGCATCCAGATGAACATCCAGGAGCTCGCCACCGCCGTGCAGTACAACCTGCCCGTGAAGGTCGCGATCCTCAACAACGGCTGCCTGGGCATGGTGCGGCAGTGGCAGGAGCTGTTTTACCAGAAGCGATACGCCGGCACGCTGTTCCAGCACAACCCCGACTTCGTCGCCGTTGCCAGGGGCTATGGCGCGGAAGGCATCCGGGTGACGAAGAAGGATGAAGTGCGGCCCGCCATCGAGCAGGCCATCAACACGCCCAAGCCGGTGTTCATGGATTTTGTCATCGATCGCGAGGAGAAGGTATTCCCCATGGTCCCCGCCGGCAACGCGACCAACAAGATGATCGGCGGAATGGCATGATGGGAAATGATGAACTGTGAACGATGAACGGGAAGACGAGACTCCGCGTTCATCGTTCATCGTTCATCGTTGGGATTGCTCACCCATTTCACGAAAGGATGGCAACAATGGCGAAGATGTATTTCGAGAAGGATGGCAACCTTGACCTGCTGAAAGGGAAGAAGATTGCCATCATCGGATTCGGGAACCAGGGAGCGGCCCAGGCGCAGAACCTGCGCGACAGCGGGCTGGACGTGATCGTCAGCGATCTGCCGGGCACGCCGAACCACGACCACGCGGTGAAACTCGGCTTCAAGCCGGTCTCGGCCGATGCAGCCGCCAAGGCGGGGGACGTGATCCAACTGCTGATTCCCGACGAGCTGCAGGCGCGCATCTACCGTGAGGCTATCAAGCCGAACCTGAGCGCGGACAACATCCTGATGTGCTCGCACGGCTTCAACATCCATTTCGGCCAGATCGTGCCGCCGAAGGATATCGACGTGATCATGGTGGCGCCGAAAGGCCCCGGGCACCTGGTCCGCAGCGAGTTCGAGAAGGGCGGCGGCGTGCCCAACCTCATCGCCGTCTTCCAGGACGTCAGCGGCAAGGCGAAGGACTACGCCCTGGCCTACTCGAAGGGGATCGGCGGCCTGCGCGCGGCCGTGATCGAGACCACGTTCGCCGAGGAGACCGAGACCGACCTGTTCGGCGAGCAGGCCGTGCTGTGCGGCGGCGTGTCGGCCCTCGTCAAGGCCGGATTCGAGACGCTCGTCGAAGCCGGCTTCCAGCCCGAGATCGCCTACTACGAGTGCATGCACGAGCTGAAGCTGATCGTCGACCTGTTCTACCAGGGCGGGCTGAGCTGGATGCGGCACTCGGTGAGCAACACTGCGGAATACGGCGACCTCACCCGCGGGCCGCGGATCATCACCGCTGAGACCAAGAAGGAAATGAAGAAGATGCTCGAGGAAATCCGCAGCGGACAGTTCGCCCGCGAGTGGATCCTCGAGAACCAGGCGAACCGGCCGGTCTTCAATCTCCTCGAGAAGCGCGAGAAGCAGCACCTCATCGAGAAGGTCGGACGCGAGCTGCGCCGCCAGATGAAGTGGATCGACGTCAAGGAAGTCGATTGA
>DATKYA010000516.1:0-8936 GCA_035528775.1 Planctomycetota bacterium
GGACATCGCGTCGTTGTCCTTGCAGCGCGGGAGCACGCGGAGAACGACGTCGTTTGAGCGGCGAACGCGGCCCATGCGCACGCGGGGCGTGCCCAGCAGGAGGACGCGCATGGGCGGCTGCCGGTCGGCCATCAGCACGCAGGCGCGGGCAACGTGCTCGCGGCGGTTCGCCAGCTCGCTCACGATCCGCACGCGATCTTGCTGATGCCTGCGTTTGTCGGTGAGCTGCTCGTCGTACGGCAGTACGAGATCGGTCCAGTGCGGCGGCAGTTGCTGCGCGATGAGGTCGTTCGCGTCCTTGATCTTCTCGTCGTGGATGCCGCGCAGGATGTCGGTGCGGTTGTCGAGCCCGAAGCCGAATTTTCCGCCCTCGGCCACGTTGATGTTCTGCGTGAAGTGAGCCTCGATCTTCCGGATCGACTCGGTCTTGGCGAAGACCTTGAAGAATGTGCCCTGGGAGCAGGCGTAGATCTCGCAGTCGTACTCGTAGTGCATCTCGAACTTCACGGGCGGCTCGCCGGGCTTCGTGAAGTCGATGTTGAGATAGAACACCTTCCTGTCGTTCGGCAGCAGGGAGAAGTCGCACTGGCCCGGCCCGTCGAGATGCTTGCCGCTCACCTTCAAGACACCGTTGCTGATCCTCCCCTGGGTGAGGTTGGTTATCCGCAGCTCGAGGGTTCCCGCAAATTGCTCCATGTAGAAGTGGGAGTCGTTGAGCTCGACAACGACGTGCAGGCCGGGCGAGACTTCGCACCCGCGCTTGGGGCAGACCGCGGCTTGGGCGTCTTCGGCTTCAGTGCCGCACTGGGGGTGCGGCTCGCAGTTGCTGCACTTTCTCATGGATTGTCCTCCGTGTGCGCGTCGCGATGAAACCGCCCATGCGGACAACGACTTACATATGATGACGCGGTCACTTAACATTATGTCATGTTGAGACCATATTGTCAAGCACGTAATTTGCATCTCATAGTGATTGGCATTTCACTTGCATTGCAGGGGATTCTGCGTTCAGCAGGGGCGGGCAAAACCGGTGAGGATGTATGAGGTGAGATGACGGGTGACGGGTGATGGGAGATGAGTTTACCACAAAGACTCAAAGAGCACAAAGGGCGCAAAGAAGAGAAGAAGGAGAGCAGCTTGCGGTCGGGTCTTCCCTGTTCCTTGTTCCCTGTTCCCTGTTCCTTCATCTTCATCTTCATCTTCTACAGACAAGTGCGAAGGAAAAAAGAGGGAACAAGGAAGAACAAGGAACAGAGAACAAGGACCAGGAAGTCGACTCCTCGCGCCTGGGTGTTTTCCCGGGGGCCGAACCCGTGCGGGATTTACCCTTGACGCTTTCACCGGTAACAGTATAATTTGATGAACCGCGCAATTCTGTGGTTCAGCCAAGGGAAACGCATGAAAGCAGCAGTTTACCTCGGGCCGGAGAGTGTGGAAATCCGCGAGGTCCCCACCCCCGAATGCGGCCCGAGCGAAATCCTGATGAAAGTGGGCGCGTGCGCGATCTGCGGCACGGACGTCCGCATCTACTACAACGGCCAGAAAAACGTGGTGCCCCCGGCCATCACCGGGCACGAGATTGCCGGCACGATCGTGAAGGCGGGCTCAAACCTCCGCGGCTACCCCGAAGGCCGCAAGGCGATCGTCGTCACACCCGTGGGCTGCGGCACCTGCAAGTTCTGCCGGTCGGCCATGCACAACCTCTGCGTCGACTTCAAGGCCATCGGCTACGACTATCCGGGCGGCTTCGCCGAATACGTGCTGATCAACGAGGCGGCCGTCCGCCAGGGCAACGTGATCCTGGCTCCCGATTCGCTGGACTTCGACGAAGGCTCGCTCGTTGAGCCGCTCTCCTGCTGCATCAACGGACAGGAATACCTGAAGATCAGCCTGGGCGACACCGCCGTGGTGATCGGGGCCGGCCCGATCGGCTGCATGCACGCCGAGCTCGCCAAGAGCTACGGAGCCGCCAAGGTGATCATGTTCGATACGGTCGACGATCGCGTGGAGCTCGCCCGCAAGACCACCAGCGCCGACGTCTTCCTCAACTCCACAAAGGTGGACGCCGTGAAGGCGGTGATGGACGAGACGGACGGCGTGGGCGCGGACGTGGTGATCGCGGCGTGCTCGGCCGGCCCCGCCCAGCAGCAGGCAATGAAAATGGCCGCCAAGCGGGCACGCGTCAGCTTCTTCGCCGGGCTGCCCAAGGACCGGCCCACGATCGAGTTCGACAGCAACCTGCTGCATTATCGGGAGATTTCGGTGTTCGGAGCGTTCGCGTCCCACGCTACCGACTATGCCCGGGCGCTCGCACTCGTGGCCAGCCGCAAGATCGACGCCCGGAAGTTTATCAGCAGGCGCATCCCGCTCGACCAGATCGTCTCCGGCTACCAGTACAGCCGGAGCGGCCAGGGACTGAAAGTGGTGGTTCAACCATAGCAGGCGGCAGGCTACAGGCAGAAGAGGAATTCCGAACGGCCAGATGAAGAGATGAAGAGATGAAGGGATGAAGAGAGCGCGGGTGGAACCTTTCTCATCATCTCTTCATCACATCATCCCATCATCCTTGAGTCAGGAGGGCCCGAGAAGGTGAATTTCATTCATGAATATGCCGTTGAGATCGTCAAGAACGTGCTGCTGCTCGGCTTGATCTTCGCGGCGGTCTACGCGGGCAACTCGTTCAGTTGCACTCGCGTCGACGCTGGCTTCACGTACATGAAGCCGCGCGTCGACGAGAATGCAATTCTGCTGGTAGACCGCCGGCCCGCCCGCAAAGGTGAGCTTCAGACGGAAGAGATCGTCTGCTACACGTTCACGTTTCCTGACCACGTGGCGGTGCGTGTGGGCAGGGTGCTCGCATTGCCCGGCGAAACCTTCCAGATCAGGGATGGCCAGCTCGTCATCGACGGTCGGGTTCGCACCACCGCCTCTATTGGAGGGATCAGGCACTACACCGTCCCCCCGATCCTCGTGCCCAGGGGGCACCTGCTCGTCATGTTCGACCACTCGTTCGGAAGCCAGCCCCTGATCGACAAGCAACTGGTCCCGTTCTCCGAAATCCAGGGGCGGGTCGTCTACGCCATTGGCGGCGGGAAGTAGGAAAGGAAGTAGGAAAGGAAGTAGGAAAGGAAGTAGGAAAGGAAAAAGGAAAAAGCCAAAAGGTAAAAGGAAAAAGGCACATGCGGGATTTCTTCAAAGACCTGATGAAGACACGCCCGATCAACCAGTACGTAGTCTACGGGCTGGGCGTGGTGTGGATCGTCGTCATCTTCCTCGGCTACATCACCCTCCAGGACTACCGCGTCCGCCGGCACTACAACAAGGCCTACCGCTATTTCCACCAGCAAAACACCGAGGGCACGCTGCGCGAATTGAAGACGGTACTGAGCATCGATCCGGAGTTTGCCGAGGCGTACAACCTGCTGGGCAAGATGGCCCTGCACGCTCGCGACTACAGCAACGCATCCGACTACTTCGACTCGATCATCCGGCTCACGGGCGGCACGGTCGAGGCGCGAAACGGCCTGGCCGTCACCCAGATCGTCAGGCGGTACGTTCCGGGGATGGGTGTCGACCCCAAGGCCAAGCAGATGCTCCAGGACTTGGCGAAAGGGCCCGGCGCGAAGATGGGCGACATTTTCAACAATCTGGGCAGCATCGCGCTGCACGAGGGCGACTTCGCCACCGCCGAGCAATACTACCAGGATGCCCTCGCCACGCGGAACGTCCGCATCGAAGGCCTGGCCCACCTCTACAACGGCATGGGCGTGCTGTGCGTCAAGCAGGCATCGCTGGAGGCCGGCGAGAAGCAGACCGCCCTCCTGCGCAAGGCGGAAACCGAGTTCAGGAAAGCCCAGCTCGTCTCGCCCTCCTCGCCCGACGTGGTGACCAACCGCTTCCTCATGCGGCTGGCCCTGATGGCGGGTAAGCCGGCGGAAGATCCCGCCCGCCGCAGCCTGCTGAACGAAGCGGCCGAGTTCATGAAACAGCGCGGCGGAGACGTCCGCGCGTCCCTGGCCTACCTCGTCCACAACGACCTCGGCCTGCAGGCGTACAAGGAGAAGCGCTACCCGGCCGCCATCGATGAATTCACCAAGGCGGCGCAGGTCGACCCGCTGGCCTTCGTGCCGGCGTTCAACTTCGGCGTCACCAGGCTCGCGATCGCAGAGAAGGAGCTGTCGCCTCAGACGGTCGACGAAGCCCGCGACATCGTCGCCCGGCTGATCGACAGCAACCGCGTTCCCCAGATGCTCAAGGTGTCGCTGCTGACGCAACTGAGCACCATCGAGTGCCGAGCGGGCGAGCGCGACGACGCCCTCAAGCACCTCGAGCAGGTCATCGCACTCGCCAAGGGGATGGCCGCCACCATCGACCTCGCCATCGCGTATCGCACGCTCGCCATCCTCGAGTACGGCGAAGGCAACTACGAAAAGGCCATCGTGGCCACCAACCTCGCCATGCAGGCCGAGCCGTCGATGACCGACATGCAGAAGCTGATCGACATCCTCAAGACGCCCCCGCGCGTCACCAGGCCCGAAGTGCTGTGGTACGACAGCTTCCTCCCCGACCTCCAGCCGATGCGAGCCGAAGTCCACAGCGAAGCCGTCCCCGACCTCATCGACAAGGAAGACATCGACGTGACCATCGACGGCAATCCGGCCGAATTCGAGTTCGGCGAGGCATCCACCATCTACATCCTTCCCCGCGAACGCCTGGGCGACGGCGTTCACGTCGTCCGTGTGGAAGCAAAAGACAAGCTCGGGAACAAGGCGGAAGCGAGCGGCGAGGTGAAGATCGACCTCATCCCGCCGATCGTCTACGCCATCGCGCCCCCCGCCAACAGCACCGTCAGGCCCGGCATGCCCTCGATCTCGGTGGAAGTGCAGGACGCCATCTCCGGCATCAACTTCACCACGCTGAAGCTGACAGTGGTCTCCAAGAGCGCGGACGGCACACCCGACAGCTACCCCATCATCAAGGAGGGGAAATTCCAGTACAACATCGAAGGCATGATGACCGAAGGCCAGCCGATCTGGAACGAGAAGTTCCTCTTCCAACTGAAATCGCCGCTTGTCCCGGGCGATTACACGTTCATCCTCAACGTTGACGACAAGAGGCGCAACAAGCTCAAGGACTTCCGGTGGCGCTACACCGTGAAGGAGGAGCCCAAGCAATGAAGTGCCCATATTGCGGAACCGACGATCCGATCCTTCGCGACTACTGCATCTCGTGCGGCGAGAAGCTGGAGCATGGATCGGAATACAGCGAGGCAGCGCTGATCGAGGCGAAGCGGGACGAGCGCGAGAAGCGCGTGGCCAAGCGCATCAGATCGTGGGTCGTCATCACCGCCGCCGTCATGGTGGCCCTGATCACCTTCAAGTCGGCCGGCAAGTCCGTCCCGCACGAGGAAGTCGATGCCTACTTCCCGCCCCCGGTGATCGACCTGGCATCGGCCGAACGGCTGCCCGTCGTCGTCGCCAGGCTGCCCGTCCCGGAGCAGAAGCGGCACAACATCCGGCCCGTCCAGGAGAAGGAGTCCGAGATCGTCCACAAGCTCGTCAAGACGATCATGTTGTACGCCCCCGAGTACCGGCTGAAGGACGGCTCAAAGATCCGCGGCTTCCTCCTCAGCCAGCACGGCGATTCCGCCATCATCTACACCGGCGAAAGCAGGCCGCGAGTCGTGCCGCTCGCAACCGACGAGAAGAAGAAGACTGATGAATGAATGAGGGAGGAAGAAGGCCACAAAGGTACGAAGGGCATAGCGCGGCCAAGGCCGCAACCAAAGAGGGCTTTGGGCTTTGGGCTTTAGGCTTTGGGGCTTGCGGCTTGGGGCCGGGAAAGCCGCATCAGGTCTACTTCGTCCACTAAGTCCACTTGGTCCACTTCGTCCACTGTAGCCCCAAATCTTGCGCGCAAAACGAGAGATTTTCGAGATAGTAGTACAAAGGGCACGAAGAAGAGCAAGATGATGAGATGATGAGATGATGAGATGATGGGAAAGATGCTCCCTGCACTTCATCCCTTCATCTCAGCATCTCTTCTTTGAGTTCTTCGTCCCTTCGTAGCTTTGTGGCCTTCTTCATTCTTCATTCTTCATTCTTCATTCCTCATTCATAATTCACCGGAGCATCTCAATGACACGGACTTCTCCCCTCCGCGAGCGCCTTTCGATGGATTTCGGTTGGAAGTTTCACCTCGGCGACATCCCGGCGCCGTCGTCCGCTTCGCACGGCGAAGCCTACATGAACGTGAAGGCCGGTGAAGCCGGCAGCGGAGCCAAGCCCGATTTCGACGATTCGGCGTGGCGGACGGTCGACGTCCCCCACGACTGGGCTGTTGAGGGCACCTTCGCTCCCGAGCACAACCTCAGCCACGGCTATCTGCCAGCCGGCATCAGTGCGACCGCTGCGGTCGGCTGGTACCGCAAGACGTTCCTCCTGCCGCCCGAAGACAGCGGCCGCCGGCTGCGCGTCGAGTTCGACGGCGTCTTCCGCAACTGCACCGTGTGGCTGAACGGCTTCCGCCTCGGCAACAATCTCAGCGGCTACACCAGCTTTGCCTACGACGTCACCGACGCCGCGAACTGCGGCGGCGAGAACGTCCTCTCCGTCAGGGTCGACGCCTCCGCCTTCGAAGGCTGGTGGTACGAAGGGGCCGGCATGTACCGCCACGTCTGGCTGGTGAAAACCGACCCGCTCGCGGTGGCCCACTGGGGCACGTTCGTCCGAGCCGAACTACTCGACTCAGGCGACCGCTTTGTGTCGCACGATGCCGTGCTGACCATCGAGACGACCGTGGCAAACGAACACGACCGCGACGCCGACTGCGAGCTTGTCTCCGAGATCATCGCGCCCGACGGCAACGCGGTGGCGACCGTCCGCTCCCAAGCCCGGCTCGCAGCCGGCGAGCGGCACGATTTCGCACAAACCGCGGCCGTGCCGCAGCCTGCACTGTGGTCGGTCGACTCGCCCAACCTGTATCGACTCCGCACCATCGTGAAGGGCGACCCCCAGAGGTCGCACGCCGGTGGCCCCGAGGGGCCGACCGCTGCGGTCGCACGCGCCGTCGACGAGTATTCCACCACGTTCGGCATCCGCAGCGTGCGGTTCGATCCCGACGAGGGCTTCTTCCTCAACGGCAAGCCGCTGAAGCTCGAGGGCACGTGCAACCACCAGGACCACGCCGGCGTGGGCGTGGCCGTGCCCGACCGCATCAACGAATTCCGCATCCAGCGCCTCAAGGAGATGGGCAGCAACGCCTACCGCTGCGCCCACAATCCGCCCACGCCTGAGCTGCTCGACGCCTGCGACCGCCTCGGCATGCTGGTGATGGACGAGAACCGCATCCTGGGGAGCTCGCCCGAGGTGCTGGGCCAGCTCGATAGCCTGGTTCGGCGCGACCGCAACCACCCGTGCGTGATCATCTGGTCGCTCGCAAACGAGGAGCCGGCCCAGGGCACCGAAGCCGGCGCCCGCATCGCGGCCACTATGAAGCGGCTCGTCCGCCGGCTCGATCCGTCCCGACCCGTCACCATGGCCATGAACGGCGCCTGGGGATCGCCGACATCTGCAGTGCTCGACGTCCAGGGCTGCAACTACTTCATCGACGGCTACGACGACTACCACCGCCGGTTCCCCCGCCATCCGATGGTCGGCAGCGAAACCGCCAGCACCGTCTCCACCCGCGGCATCTACGCCAACGATGCCGCGGTCGCGGCGACCGCACAGAAGGGCTACGTGAGCGCCTACGACGTCAACTCCCCCGGCTGGGGAGCAACTGCCGAGCGCGCTGGCGGGCAATCGCCGACCGACCCTTCATGGCCGGCACCTTCGTCTGGACCGGCTTCGACTACCGCGGCGAGCCGACCCCCTACGCCTGGCCCTGCATCAACTCGCACTTCGGCATCATCGACGTCTGCGGATTCCCGAAGGACAACTTCCACTACTACCGCGCGTGGTGGATTGATCGCCCGGTGCTCCACGTTCTGCCCCACTGGAACTGGCCCGGCCGCGAAGGCCAGGAAATCGACGTCTGGTGCCACAGCAACTGCGAAGAAGTGGAACTGCTGCTGAACGGCCGAGCCTCGGCCGCAAGCCGATGCCCCGCAACGGCCACCTCGAATGGAAGGTGCGCTACACGCCGGGCGAGCTGCTGGCACGCGGGTTCACCGGCGACGGCGAGATTCGCGCTGAAGTCGCCACCACCGGCGCACCGGCGGCCATTCGCCTGGAACGCGGCAACCCCGCCATCAGGGCCGACGGCGCCGACGTGGCACTCGTCACCGCAAGGATCGTCGATTCCGCCGGCCGCGTCGTGCCCGTGGCCGACAACGAGATCACGTTCAGCATCGGCGACTCCGCCCGGATCATCGGCGTGGGCAACGGCGACCCGAGCAGCCACGAGCCGGACAAGGCGACCCGCCGCAGCAAGGATTACGAAGAATTGCCCCAGAGCAGCGAGTGCATGATCCTGATAGCCATGATCAACCTCATGAGCCGGCGGCTGGCCCGTTGCCGGACCTGAAAATCGTTGCTTTTAGTGAACATGTGTTCAGGAAAAACACCACACGACGTAACACGTTGCAGGAACAACGTCTTACCATCATTTTACCATCAGTTCAGCCCAAAATGGTGTTCATTTTTTTACACGCAGGCCGGAAGTACACCCACACACGCACCCACACACACAATAACATTATTATAAAGTGTTACGCAACAATGACTTACAACACTTCGATAAGAAAAGCCGCGTCCCTCGCACCTTTCTGGCACGGAATTTGCTTGTAAATATACCGTGGGTGCGCGCAGAGTGCGGGCAACTATCGGCGGCATGCGGGGCGTGGCGTGGGCCGACTGGGCTTCTGACACACGCTCTGCGGAGGCATCATACGATGAATGACTGGTATGGAACACGTGCGGCCGTGCTCGCGGTCG
>DATKYA010000517.1:0-7745 GCA_035528775.1 Planctomycetota bacterium
GGATGCATGGCTCGCCCGATGAATCTCGTGCCGCCTGACCTGGGGATTGTGATCGACTCCCGGCAGCCGGTGAGGGAGCAGGACATCGCGCAGGCGTTCACGAGCAGGCCGGGCGTGAGGCCCGGTGCCAGCATCGCCATCGCGTATCTCCCCAGCGACAGACGGTTCAAGTACCACCGTACCATCTCCACCGAAGAACAGAAGGCGTGGGACACCGCGATCAGGGATGGTTTCTTCATCACGGACGTGGTGACGCTGTCCTCGATCTACGCGACGACGGCCACAATAAGGGACGTCCGTGTGCTGCGGAAAAACGCCGCAGCCCTCAACTGCGACCTGCTGCTGATCTACAGCCTCTCCTACGACTACGCCCGCAATCCGAACCCGCTCAGTGTGCTGTACCTCACCATCATCGGGTGCTTCATCATTCCCGGCGACAACGTGACGATCGCGAGCATGGCCAAGATCGCGGTGCTGGACGTCCGCACGGGCTACGTCTATGGCGTGGTGGAAGGGAGTGCCCAGAAGCAGCTCGCGATGCCGATCGCGTGGTTCCCGGGAGACGTCCCCCGCATGTTCGAGCTGGCCGCAACCGAGGCGGTCACGAAGGCCCGCCAAAACATCGCTTCGCTTTTCGAACGCATGCGCAATGAAGCCGGACGCATCCCGGATGAAGAACTGCAACGATGAACGATGAAGGATGAACGATGAACTGAAGAACTTTCTTTCAGTTCATCTCGTTGTCTGCATCGTTCGTTGTTCATTGCCTGCTTCAGCCCCTCACTCGCATTGCGGGGTGAATCGGTCGCTGCTGCGCGGTCAGTCGCCTCTTCGTGCATCGTTCATCATTCATCCTTCATCGTTCGCTTTTCCCTCTTCCTTTTCGTTCCCTTACGCGTACAATGGCGGGCATGAACGTTGACCGCCGGTCATTCCTGAAACTGCTCTGCTCGCTTCCCGCGGCGGCGTGGGGACTGGGTGTTCCGCGCTGGCTGGCCGGGGACGCGCTTGCGAAGGAATCGCAGATGCCATCGAAACAAGCTGCCCGCGTGGGCCTGGTATACTCGCCCGTCTACAAGAAGCACGTGCCGCACCTGTCGCATCCGGAGCGGCCGCAGCGGCTGGACGCGATCATGGATGCGCTTGCGGCGCCGGAGCTGGCGGACCTACTGGTGCGGATCGAGCCGCGTCCTGCCTCGGAGAAAGAAATCCGCTACTGCCACGCTGCCGAATACGTGCGGCAGGCGAAGCACGACATCCTGTCGGGCGCGGAAATGCTGAGCACGGGCGACACGGACGTGTGCCGCGATTCGCTGGAGGCCGCGCTGCTGGCGGCCGGCGGCGTGCTCGCCGCGGTCGACGCCGTGGTTGCGGGCACCGTGAAGACCGCGTTCTGCGCGGTCCGCCCGCCCGGCCATCACGCCACGCCCTATCGGGGGATGGGGTTCTGCATCTTCAACAACGTGGCGATTGCCGCCCGATACGCGCAGAAGAAGCATCGCATCGGCAGGGTGCTGATCGCGGACTGGGACGTTCACCACGGCAACGGCACGCAGGAGACTTTCTACGAGGACGGCTCTGTGTTTTTCTTCAGCACGCACCAAAGGCCGTGGTATCCGGGCACGGGCAGCGCCGATGAAACGGGCCGCGGGGAGGGCGAGGGCACCACGCTGAACTGCCCCTTCCCGGCCGGCACCGAGGGCAAGGAGATCGTGGCCGCCTTCCGCGAGAAACTGCAGCCCGCCGCAAACTCATTCAAGCCCGAGCTGGTACTGATCTCGGCGGGGTTCGATTCGCGGCACGGCGATCCCCTCGGGATGTTTCATATCAACGACGAGCAGTTCGCGGAGCTGACCGGCATCGTGATGCAGATCGCCCGTGATCACGCCGGGTGCAGGGTGGCGTCCGTCCTTGAGGGCGGATACAGCCTCGAGGGCCTGGCGGCGGCGTCTGCGGCGCACGTGCGGGCGCTGGCATAGGCGGGCGAACACTGCCAGGTTGAGGGCATTTCGTGTGGGGGAGGACCTGTGCCTGCCCCGCGACGCGCGCTAAACACATGACCTGCACTTGGCCGGTAGTGCATTGGGAAAGGTCAGAATATGCGCAAAAAGCAAGGCGCGGCGCGCATGCCTGCCCCTCAGGGGCATACATATCAGAGATCAGATAACACGCTGTCTCAGATTCGTCGGAAACGGCCATTTTAGCCCCGCTCTATGCGTTTGGGTACCTTCCTACTCATGCGGTATCAGCGTCGCTCCAGGAGCGTGCCAGGGGCCTTCCCGGGCTTGTCGGCAGGACTAGTGGGGAACCGCCTTCGCCTCCTCCGGTCTGCCCGTCCTCGAAATAGATTATTCAGATTATATGGATGCGCTGGCAAATCAACGTTTTTCCTCAAGATACCAGGCGCTTTGAGACCATTCGAGTTCGTTTGCCCTGCCTTGAATTCGCACACGAACGGTACGCGCTCGGGCAAAAACTCCATTTCCTGTAGCATTCGCCCTTGCGGCATCCGGCCGTCGGCGTAATTGCTTGCGGCTCAAGCACTTACGACTGCCAAGGGAGGCATCCAAGCAGTTCAGTCATACGTTTTTTGTAGGCGAGGCGGGGGCGAGCCGCAGTGCGCCGACTCGCAGAAACGGTTAGCTGGCAACGGATTCCCGGCCTTACAACATTTGACACGCGGTTCGGCACACCTTTTGCTCCATACGCAGGCCGCAGACAGCAGCAAGTGGGGAGTCAGGCCAACTGACCGCGAGCAGCGGGCTCGTGAGCCTAACGCGAGGAGGCTAGTATGGGCGAGATTTGTCTGGACTGTGCCGTAGAAGTGAAACTGCTGGAGCAGGCTGCTGCGACGCAGCAGACGGACGGCCGCCGCGGCGAACGAGTCGAGGCCGACGGCATGACGACGGTGGTGCGCGAGTCGGGCTTTTGGCGGCCCGGTCCGATGCGAATCGTGAAGGTGCTCGACATCAGCTCGGGCGGGATCAGCTTCGAGTACTCCCGGAGCATGCCCACGGGGCAGAAGGTGGAGCTGTCGATCGACACGCCGGCACGCGACGGCATCAAGGCCGTCGGACGGGTGCGGTACTGCATCCGGTGGGCATCGAGTTTCCGCATCGGCGTGGAGTTCGTGGAGATCTCCGCCGCCGACCAGCGCGCGCTCACGAAGGAGCACTTCGGGCCGTCGCGATGAGCGGAAAGCGAATGAAGAAGATGACGGGATGGCGGGATTCATCTTCCTGTCACCCCGTCATCCTGTCATCCCGTCGCCTTCTCAAGCTTCTCGAGCAGCTCAACCACTTCTTCGTCGCTGGTCTGGGCGAAGTCGGCGTAGAACTGCCCGACGGCTCCGAAGAATGGCGGGCAGGCCAGGCACAGCACGTCGTCGACCATTCTGCCGATCCGCTCGATGGTGTCGGCCGGGCCGACGGGCAGGGCAACGATCAGGCGCGCGGGCTGCTGCGCTTTCACGCCATGAATAGACGAGATCATCGTGGCGCCGGTAGCGAGGCCGTCGTCAGTGAGGATCACGGTGCGATCCTTGATTCGAGCGGGCCGGCGGCCGTTGCGGTAGCGAGCGGCGCGGCGCTCGGCTTCCTTGCGTTGCCGCTCGGTCTCATCCCTGATGTAGTCGGCGGGCACGGCGAGGTCGCTGATGATCTGCTCGTTGAGGTACGGCTCGGCCGCGCCTTCCATGATGGAGCCGATGGCGAGCTCGGGGTTGAACGGCGCCCCCAGCTTGCGTACGTTGATCACGTCGAGCTCGCACTGCAAGGCGGCCGCAATGGCAGCGCCGACGACCACCCCGCCACGCGGAATGGCCAGCACCAGCGCGTCCGGCCCTGCCAGCTCCTGAAGATGCCCGGCGAGCTGCCGGCCGGCCTCCGTGCGGTTGCGGAACATTATTTGCTCACGCGACAATATGCGGGTAGCCATTGTTCTTTCCCCCTTTTACGGGAAGTGCCATACTCTCTGTCATGAGTTATCGGTCGAATTGCCGCCCCCCTGCACTCGAAAGCCGCCGGGTTTTTCGTTTCCGCATTCGTCATTCCTCATTTCCGAAAAAGGGTTCAACTTATCGGGAAAGGAAACGACAACTGATAGCGGCGAGCCTTCAGACGTCGTCGGCTGCGTTGCCGGGGGCCTGATGTCTTCTCGCTTGCATGCCCGGCGGCCCCGGGCAGGGAAGGGACCTGTCGGTTGTCATCTGGCCTGTCCGCCGTGACAGCCGAGGAGGAAAGACGCCGGCATCACGGCGGAAGCTAAGGAGGATGAGAATGAGAGTGCTGATGTGTGTGGTCGTGCTGTTGTCGCTGATGGTGATGGAGGGCTGCACGTGGCCGGCCGGGCCAGTGATGGCACCGCTGGTGGTGGATCAGAAGGGCCCGGTCGCATCGTTCTCGCCCGACGTGAAAGCCACGAGGGTGGGCAGGGCGAAGGCGGAAGGCATCATCTTCGTCGGCTACGGTGATGCATCAATCGCCGCCGCCCAGACTGCCGGAGGGATCACCAGGATTCATCACATCGACAGCCAGATCCTGAATATCCTCGGCATCTATGCGAAGTACGAAACCGTGGTTTACGGTGAATAGGTCGATGGATTCAGTGCGGGGAGGCCTCATGAGAATCCGGAGAAACCGCGTTATCCGTCTGGCCCTTGTTGTGGCGGTCACCGGCTTGATCCCGGCGGGATGCACGTCTGGCATGCCGAGGATTCGCGCGGACTTGCTCGGACCGGTCACAATGAGCGCCTCCCCCTCCCTCAACTGGTACGGCTCGCGCACCGGCCTGAAGACCTACTGGGGCGATCAGGACGTCGCTATCTCGGTGTCTGCTTGCGTGCCTGAGTCATGCGAGCGGCCGGAGCAGACGCACTGGACGGTGAACGCCCGCAACGCGGAGGGCAAGCCGCTGCCATTCATCGGGCTGGTGCACCGCTACCGGAACGAAAATGATACCGAGCTCGCCATGCTCGTGTCCCCGGCCCAACGCCCACCGGTTGAAATCAGCTCTCTACCCGACTGCCTCTACGTGGTGATCGATCCCGGAATCGAACGCGAGAACGGCCGCGTGAAGTCGATCCAGCCGTCCGCGATTATCCGGGAGGTCCGCCGCCACTACCTCATGCCCTTCCAGGTGACCATTCCCCTCATCCCCGAGAACGAAAGCAGCCTCACACCGAAGCCTGAGCCGGTAAAGGAAGCGCCGGTTGGAACGCCGATCGGTGTGCAGTGAGGGAAGAGGAAGAGATGAAGAGATGAGGGGATGAGGGGATCAAGAGAAGGTGCCTTTCCTCTGAGTCCACTTCGTCCACTTCGTCCACTTCGTCCACTCGGTCCACTTCGACTACTCCGTGGACTCAATGCCGGCTCTCCTTCCCGCTTCCCCCTTCATCGCATCATCCCTTCATCACTTTTTCGTCAGCTTGATCTCCCCAATAATGCTCGCCGGGCCATTCACGGAAACCTTCACGCCCTCGCCCGAAACCTTGCTGCCGCGGAGAACCTGAAAACTGTGGGGTGTGACCGCCCGCACGCCATTGGCGGTGATGATGTATTCGGTCACTTCGAGGACGGCGAGGCCCTCGGCGTCGGAGGTGGCAGTGACCTTCTCGTCCTTGCATTCGGCGAGAACGGCGGCTCCGGCGACTGGCTTGCCGGCGTCGTCGGTGACGCGCACGTGTGCCCGCCACTTCACCCGTACTGAGCCTTTCGCGTTCTCGAAGCGCACGCGGTCCCGGCTGAACGAGCAGTCGACCAGCTCCAGGTCGGCCCGGCCCATCGACAGGAAAACGTCGGCCGCGGCTCCGATCAGGGAGGTCGATTCGACCCTGACGGGATTGCGGGTGTTGCCGAGCAGGTAGAGGCCGTATTTGCCGGCGGTCTCGAAGCGGCAGTTGTGCAGGCTCAGGCGCTCGCCGTCGACGTCCGCCATGCGAAGCGATGCTCCGTCGCTGAGGGCGATCACCACGTTGTCGAGCTCGCCCGTGGCGGTGTCGCCCCGGTAGAACGTGCTGCGGTTGCCGGAGAAGTAGAGGAACTTGGTGGTGCGTGCGGTGAGGCGGCCGTCGCAGAAGATCGTGTAACCGCGGGTGCAGATGCCGGCGCTCACCGTGCGATGGACCGTTGCGATCTCGGAGTTGATCGCTTCGAATGCAGCGGCCGGATCGACGATGATGGAAGCGTCGCCGCAGACGTTGGTGTTGAATTCGAGCAGCTCGCCGTGCTCGTCGGATCCGATGGTGAGGGTGCCGCGCCCGGCCACGTGCAGGTGCGCGCTGGTCTGTGCATGGCGCGTGGCGGGGTCATATGAGAAGATTGCGGGATCGGCGATCGCCCGGGCGACGTCGGCGAGGCGGGTGCCGGGCTTCTCGATGATGATGGCTCCCTGCTGGAGGTAGATACGCTCCTCGCGGCGCTCCGGCCGGCGCAGCGCGATCAGCAGCGTCGCGATTGCCGCGATGCCGATGATGATGGGCGTGGCGATCTTGAGCACCTTGTTCGATCCGTTCATTTCCGCGACCTCCGGGCGATCCTGATTCCGTTGTAGACGAGTGCAACGACGATGAGTGTGCCGAACACGTAGGCGAAGATCCTGCCACCCAGTGCGTCGACGATCCTGGTACGGGGCGGGCCGACGTTGGCGTCCTGGCCGCTGTTGCCGAAGACGTGCACGCGGCCGTCATAGGACGCGACGGCGAGCAGCGGCCGCCCGCCAAGCCGGGCCGCCGCAGCGGACGGAAACACGGTGGCGCCGCGCTGGTAGTGCGACCAGAGGAACTCGCCGGTATACGCCCGGAACAGGAACGAGCCGTCGTCCGCCTTCACGATATAGAGATGGTTGTCGAGGCACGGCATGACGGCAGCGGGCGAGCCGCCGAACTCGATGAGGACGGGGCTGGCGCTGAAATAGCCGTAGCTGCGGTAGCGCCAGCCGCCATGCCCGCTGAAGGCATCTACTCCATGGATCACTTGCTGGTAGTCGCCGAGGATGACGAGCGTGCGTTCACCGGGACGGCGGAAGACCGCCGGTGTTGAATCCACCCATGTGCCCACGCGAAGCTCCCAGACAAACTCGGCGGTGTCGGCATCGATGCAAAAGGCGGAGAACAGCCGGCTACCGAAGAACAGCAAGCGCCTGCCGTCGATTTCCGCGTATGATACCCCGGAGCGGGTGGCATCCTGGCTGATGAACGGCTTGGGCCACAACGGCTTGCCATCGGACAGGGAGAAAGCATTGACAGACCCGGCATCGTGCACCACGAAAACCGCCGGTGTGTCCTTGACCTTCCCCACCGCCGGTGCGCTGGCGGTGCCGGGGCCGATCGGTGTTTTCCATGCGACCTGGCCAGTGGGCGCGTCAAACGCGTAGAGCGTCGATTGTTGAACGTTTCCCTGGCTCTTGCGGTCGTTGATCCAGACCGTCAGCAGCAGCAGGCTGCGACCGTCGTGTACCACAACGGCCGGCTCGCCGACGAACGCGGGCGCCACGGTCTCTGCCCAGGGGTAGAAGCGATGCGTCCACATCTGCCGGTCGCGGCTGTCGCGCTGCTTGCCGGTGAGGGGATTGATGGCGTAGACCGTGCGGTCGCTGGACGCGGCGAACAGCATCGGCTGGCCGTCGATCTCGGCGTAGCAGGGCGTGGCAGTGACGGCGTCGCCGGTGGTGAACCGCCACTGCTCCTGCCCGGTGAAGGCGTCGTATGCGTAGACGTTGCGGTCGTACGAACCCACAATCAGCAGGTG
>DATKYA010000518.1:0-3036 GCA_035528775.1 Planctomycetota bacterium
CCTCAGGGAGGAGATCGAGTATGAAGTCATGCGCCGGACGACGGGCGAGACCTCCCGTACCACCGGGGCTGCCCTGATGAATGACGGGCTGCGAGTGTCCCTCGAGCCCCATGAATCGGCCTTGTGGCGAATCAAGGTGTCGGGCAGCAAGTGACCGCCGCATGACGATTGTGCCAGTACGGCAGGATGCGTGGCGATGCTCTTGCCATCTGAAAGGAGTTGGCGACGCTATGGGACGCGAAGGGCGCTCGAATCACCTTGTCTCCATTGAGCGCAGATCATGCGGCAGCGTGTCGTCGCTCAGCCTTGCGACGCCCTCCGTTACACAACAGTTCGTAAACGCGGTCACCACGCCGGAACGAGGCTTCGATGCGGTTCTGGATGACGCGGCCCGGCTCGTTCGGGAGGCTGGTACTCGCATCATAGCCCAGGATGCCTCGGGCTCGTGCGAATTGCACCAGTCGGGCACGAGCGCGATCCGTCGCGCTTTCGGCAAACTGAGCTGGCCGGTCACGTGGATCGCGGGCAACGGTTCGGGGGGCCAGATCATTCGCGGCACGCAACTTCACGCGGTCGCCAGCGACAACCTCGCCCCCGTATTGCTTGATGGTGCCATCGCCGGCTACGTGTTTGGCGATACCGACGCCCGGCAGTGCATCCTTGGGAATGTAGGCCCGCGGTCCGTCACCGAATCGCGGGAGGAGCAGGCACGGCAGGTGTTCGAGCGTATCGAGCAGGCGCTGGCCGCGGCGGGCATGACCTTCTCGAACGTCGTTCGCACCTGGATGTACATCAGCCGCATTCCCGAATGGTACGGCCAGTTCAACGACGTGCGGACGCAATTCTTCCGCGAGCGGCACGTATTCGACGGCATCGTGCCGCCGAGCACCGGGGTGGGCGTGGACAATCCCGCCGGGGCTGCCCTCATCGCCGACGTCTTGGCAGTTCAGCCCCGGACGGATCGCGTACGCATCGAGGCCATCCCCTCTCCGCTCCAATGTCCGGCGCTCGACTACAAGAGCTCGTTCAGTCGCGCGGCCGAAGTTGTGTTCTCTAACCATCGGATGCTGTATGTCTCAGGCACAGCAAGCATCGATTCCGCCGGCAGGACGGTGCACGTTGGCGATGTGCGGAAGCAGGTCCAGTTGACGATGGCGGTTGTGCAGGCTATCCTCCAATCGAGAAAGATGGAATGGATCGATAGCGCACGGGCGGTAGCATACTTCAAGGACATCGATGACATTGGCGTTTTCGGTGACTTCTGCCGGAACAACGGCCTCGCCGGCTTGCCCGTGGTGCCGGCACACGCGGATATCTGCCGGGATGACCTCCTGTTCGAATTCGAGGTTGACGCAGTGAAGCTTGGAACGGAGGGAGCGAGGAAGTAGGAACACGAACATGCTGAGGGTCATTCCGTCTTTATCGTACCCATCTCTCCGCTCGCCGGCACTCCACGCCAGCTATGAGAGGCACATCTGCCGGCACCGGAATCATTTCGAGCGCGGCAATTCTTGCACATCGCCTTTCCCGCATTCGCGCGGCTGAATCGCCTCCGGGAAGATGTCGGGGTTGCGCGTGATCAGCTCGAAGTACCGGCGGTGCCGCTCCGGGATTTCCACCTGGCCGTCGGCGCACACTTCGTGGCCGGTGAGCACGAACTCCGGCAGCAGCCACGGGCAGAACTCCAGCTTCGCCCGGCCCGCCCACGGTTCCGCCGAGCCGGTGCAAGCCCAGGACTGGGAAGCGAATCGCGAAGCCGGCGAAGGCTCCGAGGATCATTGAGTGCTTCGGAAGGCGACGGAATGGCGGCAGCTCGGTGTTAAGAAGGCTACACCCGCCGCTCCCAGCTCTGGGCGGAACTGAAGCGCCTCGCCCGCGAGAGGGCCGTGAGCGATAGCTATGCACATCCGCATCGGGGATGGCACGGGATGAAGCTCCGGTCAATTGCCCTGCTTGGTGGGCCGGGACGACGGCGAGTCGGGCGGCGCGTCACCGCGTGCGCAGAGGCGAGTATCGGCTGTCAGGTTGATCTGCACGCCGGTCAGGTCGCCGGTGATCGGCTTTCCGTCTTGTTCCAGGCGCCAGAATGAGAAGGTCGGCCCGGGAGCTATGACGCGTTCGACGCTGGTCCTGCTGTTCCATGTCGTGAGCGTGCCGTTCCCCTCCGAGCCGTAGCCGCCCCAGTGCATGAAGTCGGGGCGTGTGTTGGCCGGGTCAAAGGCCACGTTCGGGGCGTCGACCACCAGGTAATCGTCCTGAAAGACCATGACGTGGCTTTGGGCTCCGTCGAGTTTGGTGTAGAGGCTCACCTTGACCCACTTGTCCAGCGGGTATCGCGGGGCGTCGGCGATGGGGGGACGATTGGCCTTTCCCGAGTCGAGCCAGAACCACTCACGTATCTTCATATCTCCGGTGAGGACATCCGTCGTGGTCACCTGCCTGCCGCTATCCCACCCGGCGTCGAAGACAACGGTGATCAGGCTGAACCAGTTGGGATCCGGGCCGGGCTTGCCGCTCACGTAGGTCCAGACGTTTATCAGTGACTCCCGTATTTCGAGGTCGTTCGGGACCCAGGCGCCTTTCCCCTGCGAAAACCAATGCCAGCCGAGGTACGGGTGTGCCCTTATCTTCATGCCAGGTGTATTTGTCGCCTTGAGGGAATACTTGCCGAACAGAACGACGTCCGTGGCGTTGTACTCGATCTCGCAGCCCTTCTCCACATCCTCTCTCACCTTGTCCTGACCGTACTGCCTGAGCATGTAGTCGTCCGCGGTTCCGTCGGAGTATTCGGTCGACCACACCGTCTCTGTCTTGAACCTGGGCACGACCAGCCGCACGGTATGGCTGCCGGAGGGTAGCGTGAGCGTGCGGGGCGTGTGCAGTCCGGTGGTGATGCCATCGATGTAGATTTCCATGCCCACCTCTGGCCGGGATGACAATGTGACCAGCCGCCCCTTCACCACCGTCTGGAAGGGGCCGATGTCGGGGGTCGGGCCGGCCAGTGGGATAGCCGTGCCGGCGTTATCGCGGGCATAG
>DATKYA010000519.1:0-10792 GCA_035528775.1 Planctomycetota bacterium
GGCAGTGCCTTGGTGTTCTTGCACTTCGGATAGGCCGAGCACGCGAGGAACCGGCCGCGCCGGCCCGACCGCAGCACCATCTCGCTGCCGCACTTCTCGCACTTCTCCTCGACCTTCGGCGCCTCGGCGATCTTGCCTTCGGCGTCGATCGGCTTGGTGTTGCGGCACTTCGGGAACGCGGAGCACGCGGCGAACTTCCCACGTCGGCCCGTGCGGATCACCATCGGCGCCCCGCACTTCGCACATTTCTCGTCGGTCGGCTCGATCGTGCTCTGCCCGTTTTCCAGGCTGGCGGTGTTCTTGCACTCGGGATACGCCGAGCACGCCAGGAACCGCCCGCGCGAACCGGTCTTGATCACCATCGGAGCGCCGCACTTCGCGCATTTCTCGTCGGTCGGCTCGGGCTCCGCCGGCTTGTTGTCCTCGCCCAGGGGCATAGTGTTCTTGCATTTCGGGAATCCGGAGCACGCCAGGAACCGGCCCTTGCGGCTCATGCGGATCACCATCGGCTCGCCGCACTTGTCGCACTTGTGCTCGGTCTGCTCCACCACTTTCTGCATGGCGCCGCGTGCCTTCTCCATGTCGGTGCTGAACGCACTGTAGAACTCGCGCAGGACCACCAGGTGGTCGGCGTGGGCGTCCTCGATCTTGTCGAGCTTCTCCTCCATCCGCGAGGTGAACTTCGTGTCGACCACGTCGGCGAAGTGCTCGACGAGCTTGTCGGTGACGAGGATGCCGAGCTCGGTGGCGTGGAATTTCTTCTCGCGCTGCTCAACGTAGCCACGGCCTTGGATGGTCGAGATGATCGTGGCGTAGGTGCTCGGGCGGCCGATGCCTTCGCGCTCCAGCGTTTTCACCAGGCTGGCTTCCGTGTAGCGGGCGGGCGGCTTGGTGAAGTGCTGCGTCGGCTCCAGCTTGTGGAGCTTCAGCGGGTCGTGCTGCTTGACGGCCGGGAGGTTCTGCTCGTCGGCCTTGCGCTGGCCGGAGACCTTCGTATGGCCGTCGAACAGGATCACGCGGCCGCGGGCGAAGAACATGCCTTCCACCGGCTGCGCGCCGGGTGCCAAAGCACCTCGCTCCGCCGCCCTGATCTCGACTTCCGTGATCTCGTATTCCGCCTGTGCCATCTGCGTGGCCACGAATCGCCGCCACACGAGATCGTACAGCTTGTACTGATCGCGGCCGAGATACTGCTCCAGCGATTCCGGAGTGCGCAGCACGGATGTCGGCCGGACCGCCTCGTGGGCCTCCTGGGCGCCCTTGCGCGAGGCGTACACCCGCGGCTTGTCCGACAGGTAGTTCGCGCCGAACTCCTTGCCGATGAAATCCCGGCATTCCGCCATCGCCTCGTCCGCTATCCGGAACGAGTCGGTTCTCATGTAGGTAATCAGGCCGACCGGCCCCTCGCTGCCGACCTCCAGGCCTTCATACAACTGCTGGGCGACCAGCATCGTGCGGGCGGCCGAGAATCCCAGCTCGTTCGCCGCCTGCTGCTGCAATGTGCTCGTGTTGAACGGTGCGGACGGAGACGACTTGTGGATGCGCTTGCGCGTCCCGGCGACCGTGTAGTCGGCCTCTTGCAGCGCCGGCAGGAACCGCTTCGCGTCCTGCTCGTTGCCGGCCTTGAACTTCTCGCCGTTCAGCTCCCGCAGCTCCGCGGAGAAGATGATCTCGGCCTGCGAGCCGTCGGCGGGCGACAGTGCGGCCGTGATCTTCCAGTATTCTTCGGTGACGAACGCGGCGATTTCGCGCTCGCGCTCGACGATCAGCTTCACGGCGACCGACTGCACGCGGCCGGCGCTCAGCCCGCGTGCGATCTTCTTCCACAGCAGCGGGCTCAGCTCGTAGCCGACGATCCGGTCGAGAATGCGGCGTGTCTGCTGCGCGTTCACCTTGTCGTCGTTGATCTGCCGGGGCTGCTGGAATGCCTCCGAGATCGCCCGCTTCGTGATTTCGTTGAAGGTGACGCGGAATGTCTTTTTCGGGGAGAGCTTGAGTGCCTGCGCCAGGTGCCACGCGATTGCCTCGCCTTCGCGGTCAGGGTCGGGCGCCAGGTAGACGGCATCCGATTCCTTCGCCTTTGCGGCCAGTTTCCTCACGAGCGTCTTGCGCTGGGCGATCACCTCGTAGGTGGGCGTGAAATCGTTTTCGATGTCGATCCCGAACTTCCGCTCGGGCAGATCGCGCACGTGACCCATCGAGGATTCGACGTCGAATCCCTTTCCCAGGAATTTCTTTATGGTCTTCGCCTTGGCAGGCGATTCGACTATTACCAGGCTGCGTGCCACCGTTCCATCACTCCTTGGTCTGGGCTTATCTCTATTTTCGGATACAAACGCGGCAAATTCAAGGCAATATTTATAGCAGAAAACGCCGGGGGCGTCAACGATAAACTCGGATTTGTGAATTTGAGCGGCGATGAACTCGCCGAAACTGCGTCCGTTCAGTCGAGAGGAAATGCCCCGAACGGCCAATCGCCATTGGAGCATTATTCGGATATGGAGACGTACAAGGTTACCGTTATTAAAACAATTCGGACACGCGTTCTGCGCCGTTTTCCTCATGAATTCCGCGGCATGCGCGCAGCAGATCGTCGAACTTTTTCCGCAGCTCCGCGCCCCCCATCTGCGGGCGAAGCTGCCGCTGCAGATTGATCAGGCGCTCGCATTCTCGTGCTTTTCCCTGCTGCAGCAGCGTGCGTGCGATGCAGTATTCGGCCTGCCACCAGTCGTCGGAGCCGGGCTCGCCAGCCTGGCGCAGCTCGGCGTACACCTGCAGGGCCTTGTCGAACTGCTTCGTCTGCGCGTAGCATTCCGCGAGCTGCTCGAAGACCGCCCGTGTCCGCGTTTCCGCGCGCAGTTCTTCCAGCAGCTTGACGGCATCCTTGTATTCGCCCTGCTGCACCATGCACGCGGCGAGCTTCCGGCGCAGGGCCGGGCGGTCCTTGCGGACCTTCGGATCGTCCGCGAACCGTGCCAGGATGTCCGCGTACATCTGCCCCGCGCGGAGCCAGTCGCCCCGGGAGCGGAAATCCTCGGCCACTTGCATGTACATGGTCAGCGGCTGGCGGGGATCCTTGATGATGCGGCGGTAGTAGTCTTCGGCGGCGGCTCGGCGAAGGCGGTCGGCCTGCGAGTCTTCGCCCTCCTTCTCGAGCGCCCGCGCGAGCAGTGCCATCGCACTCGTGTACAGCTTCCGCGGCGTTTCCTGGTCGGCATAGCGCGGGAACTTCTTGCGGAAGTCCTTCACTTCCTCGATGCACGCGGTGTAGTTGCGGCTGCGGAAATGGACCGACGCCAGCCGGATCGCCGTTGCGGCGAGCCGGGCTTCGCCTTCCGCCTCCTTCGCGGGATCTGCCGCCTTGGCGGCAGCCTTGGCGGCCGCCTCGGCCGTGCGATACGCTTCGAGTGCGGCCACCGCCTCGCGATTCCCCCGGTCAACGTCCGCCGCCGACACGCCCTTCGTCGCCGTCAGCTTCATCCAGTACTTGTACGCCTCCAGGCCCTTGCGGTAGGCGTTGAGGCTGGCCAGCTCGGGGCTTGAGTCCACGTAGCCGCGATGGATCGGCAGGTATCGATAGTAAACCTCCAGCGTGAGGGCCGCCATCGTCGTGGAATAGATCCTGCCCCCCCACGACGCCCACCGCAGGGTGCCGGGATCCCAGCTCCCGGACTCGCAGCCCGCCTTCTTCTGGCTGGCCGGCAGCAGTGCCCGCACGTGCTCGTTCCACGTGCGCCACTTGGGGCCGCCATACTGGAACAGGCTCAGGCTGCCGTAGTAGGCGTAGTAGAAGAAGCCTTCGGTCCGCGGATCGGGCAGCTTCAGCGCGAGGAAATCCGTGATGTTCTCCACCACCTGCGGATCCGGCCTGAACGGCGCGAACTGCCGGCACAGCAGCCCCACCGCCACCGTCGACGGATTCCCCGGCGTCACGTACTGGTTCGGCCCGCCATAGCCCGACAGCCCTTGCGGGTTTGTAACGGAATCGGTGAATTCGATCGCCGCCTTCCACGCCCCCCGCGGCACCTGGATTCCCGCCAGCTCAGCCGATTTCAACGCCATCAACTGCCAGCCGGTGACCGACAGGTCGCTGCGGAACGCCGCAAGGTCCGCCCGCACGTAGCCCCAGCCGCCGTTGGCGTGCTGCACCTTCAGGATGTAGGCGATCCCCTTCTCGGCAGCCGCCTTGTAGTGCGGATTCTGCGTCATTCCCCAGGCCTCGCACAACGCCAGCGTGCACAGTGCGTGGTTGTAGATCGCCTGCGAGGCCTGGCCGGAGTCGAACGCGCCGCTGGGCAACTGGATCCGCTGCAAGCAGTCCAGCCCGCCGGCCACCGTCCTGCGGAACGGGCCGGTCTGATCCGTGTAGCCGCGCCCCAGGAAGCACAGCACGGCCAAGCTCGTCAGGCCCGGGTCGATCCCAGTCATCAAGTCCTTGGTCCGGGAGCATTTCGCCTCCGGGAGGCAGCAATCGGTGTAGGAAGCCGCGTGCCAGGCGCCGTCCGCACCCTGGTGGCGCTGCAGCCATTCGAGCGCCAGGTCGACCGCCTTCTCGGTGCCGGCGGTTCCGCCGCCGCGCTCCAGGATATTGCGCCGCCCGCTCTCGCTGCGGGCGCCGAACCCGCCGTAGATCGAGATGAGCTGCGGCAGGTCGGCCTCCGCCGACACTGCCTCGAACTCGCTGTCGGCCTCCGTCTGGTTCTCATCCCACGCGAAGCTCGCCGGGTCGACGATCGGATCCACCACGGGGTTGGGCTTGTCGAGGCTGTCGTCCCCGCGCTCGAGCTTCGGGCGCTCCGACTGCCCCGCCACGCTGAGCACGTAGTGTTTCTGGTCCGCCGAGTAGTTGATGGCCGTCACCTGTGCCAGCAGCCCCAGCAGCGCCAGGTGCAGCACGGCCGACGCCAGCCACGCCGGCGACTTCGCCACCAACCGGCGCAGCCCCGAATCCGGCTCACCGCCGCCTGGATGTGCAACCTCGTGTGTCATGGGTTCAATGTTCGATGTTCGCCTTTCTCTTCCTCTCCCTCTTCCTCTTAGACGCTCGTTCCTCCTCCTGTGTTTCCCGAACATGCCTTCACGCACACTCCGCAGATATGCTGCCCGATCCCCGGCATCCGCTGGAACTCGCATAGCTTCTCGTAGCATGCCTGGAGGTTGAAGTTGCGGAAGCTCTCGTGGATGGCTCCCGCGGGGCAGACGGCCGCGCACCGCCGGCATTCGCCGCAGGATCCGGCATGTGGCTCGCCCGCCGGCAGCGGAGCGTTCGTGAGCACCGACACGTAACGCATCCGCGCCCCGTGCTCCGGGTGGATCAGCAGCGAGCTGCGGCCGATCCAGCCGATGCCGGCAGCCCAGCCCAGGAGCTTGTGCGACAGGTGCCCGCGCATCGGATTGCGCCCGATGATCTGCGACGCCGGGATCGCCATCGACGCGAACCCCGCCTGCTGAAGCAGGTCGGCCATCTCGAACGCCGCCCGGTCGAGCTGGTAGTTTGCCTGGCGATAGAGGTGGAAGTACAGCAGCGTCGGCTGGTCCGCGATCGTGTTCAGCACCGCGTCCTGCAGGCGCACGCCGAGCACCACGGCCCGGGTGAACGTGCCGCCCACGTCCGCCAGGATATCGGGCTTCTGCTCGCTCAGCTTCGGCAGATCGGCCACGGCGCACGCGGCCATGCGGTGGCGGCTCGCGCACGCCGCTACCTGCTCATACAAGGTTCCCGCCGTTGTATCAGCCATGTTCGCTCCTTTATTCTCATTATAGAAGCCATGGCGGGAGAGTCAACGGCAATGCGGGGGGAAGAGCCAAACAGGATGGGCAGGATGAAGAGGATGGGGCATCGAGCTCTGAGCATTGAACGTTCCATTCATCCCTGTTTGCATCGCTCCCCCCAAAGCCCATAGCCCAAAGCCTCCATCAAAACACTCGCTCCAATTGCTCGGCTTCCGACAGGTGGCGCGGTGTGATCATGATGCGGTCGAGGGGGAGGTCGCCGCCGTGGTAGTCGCGCATCTGCTGCTCCCAGGGCTTCCAGTTGAGGTTGCCCAGCCGCATCAGCTTGCCGAGCTCGATGCCGGATGCGTCGCGGAAGGCCTTGAAGACGAGCTCCGAGCAGTAGAGGTAGCCGTCGTCCATCTGGAAATCGAAGTCGTAGGGCCGGCCGGCGTACTTGTCGAGCGCCTTCACGAAGGCGGGGATGTGCTTGCGGAATTCGGGCTTGAGGCGGTAGACGCAGAACCGCGCCCCGCGCCCGCGGCTCACCCACGCGTGCAGCGAGGTCTCGTGAACGTTGCCGATCGATTCGAACGCCTTCCAGCGTCCCTCGCGGTTGACTACGACGCCGCAGTGGGAGAACGGGGATTCGGTGACGCCTTCGATGATCTTGACGAGGCCCAGGGTCGGCAGTGACTGGAAAACGATGTCGCCCTCCTGCGGCAGGTAATCCATGTAGCGATACGCGGGCAGCACGACGATCCGGCCGATGAGGCCGAGGAGGATGATCACCAGGAGGCCGAGGATCACACGCCTCATCCATGATTTGGGCAGCAGTTTCATCAGCACCTCATAGCGGCAAGAAAGTCAGTGGACGTAGTGGACTCAGTGGACTCAGTGTGTGCTGCTTTCCCCGGCCCAAGGCCCAAGCCGCAGGCCCCAAGGTTGATGGACTACGGAAGAATATTTCCGCTGCCCCAGGTGAGCGTGCAGCCGAACGGCACATCTACGCCGCCGGCGCCGCCCGCGACGGCGCTGTCGATGACGGTCAGCCGGGAATCCTGCCACAGGGCAATCTCGCCGGCCGGCAGGTCGGCAGGGGAGGCGACGAGGGAGTTGTCCTGCACGAGACAACCGATGACGGCGGCGGTGGATCGTCCGCTGCAATAGACGGCACCGCCCACGCGGGCGGCATTGCCGATGATCACGTTGCCGGAGATGGCGGCGGCGGCCTCGGCCCACAGGTAGATCGCGCCGCCGGCGTAGCGGGCGCCGTTGCCGATGAACACGTTGTTGCGGATGATCGACGCCGATCGCCAGCCGCATTCGATGGCCCCGCCGCAGTTGGCGGCGTTGTTGATGAAGACGTTGCCTTCGATGGTGGGGCTGGCGAGCGTGGCGCAGACGCCCCCGCCCTGGTAGGCGTTGCCGCCGGTGATGATGAATCCGCTGAGCGAGCCGCCCTGGGTGTTCACGAAGGTGACGGCCCGGTACACGCCGCCTGCGTCGATGATAGTCGGATACTGGCCGGGGTCGCGGCGGAGGAACCCGCTGTCGTAGCCGCCCTCGATGTCGATGGACTTGCCGCACACTGCGATCTGCTCCACGTAGCGGCCGCGTGCCACGAGCACCTTCCGGGACGCCACCGCCACGCCCTGGCGGATCGTGGGGAACGGGTGCCGCGCGGTGCCGTCAGCCTGCGGGTCGTTCGCGTTCGCCGCGCTCACGCAGACGATCCGCTGGTCGTAGTTGGGATCGGTGCCGGAGCGGAACTCCTCGTAGTTGGTCAGCTCGTCGAAGTCGGGATCATCCCACTTGCTGCCTGCGATGGACTTGAAGTGCTGCTTCTCCCAGGCATCGGGGAGGTCGTCGCCGAGGCGCTGGTTTTCGGAGTCGGGGCTTTTCTCGCCCGGCTCGTGGGCGCCGATATCGACCCGCAGCAACGAGCTGCGCGGATGGCCGTCGATGTCGCGGTCATCCACCGTGACCACGGTCTCGTTGCCGGCGTCGATGCACGGCGAGTAGCTGCGGATGCGGTAGTCGCCGTGGAGCGGATCGATGAAGTGCGGGTAGCTGAACTTGTTGCCGACGGCCTTGGTGCCGTCCTGGATGCAGCAGAAGGTGGGGACGCCGCCGCCGCATTCCTCGCCGTTATTCCACAGGATGCAGTTGACGACGGTTGCGGACGATCCCCAGGCTCGGATGCCGCCGCCGGGGTTGCCCACGATGGTGTTGTTGACGATCTCCGCGGCGGAGCCGGCCTCGCAGTAGATGCCGCAGCCGCCCCAGTCGGCCACGTTGTGGATGATGAAATTGTTACGGATGGCGGGCGACGCTGCCCCGCGGCAGTAGATGCCGCAGCCGCGGTTGCCGGTGATGATGTTGCGGCGGATGGTGGGCGACGACGCCTCGCAGACGATTCCGCCGCCGAGCGAGAGCTGCGGCCAGCTCGCGGGCACGTAGCCGTTTCTGATGGCGAAGCCTTCCAGCACGGCCTCGGGCCGCTCGCCCTGGCGGAAGTGGAACCCGCGGCCTGCAAGCTCGCAATCGATGATGCACTTCCACGGGCCGTTCGCACTGCGCACGGTGATCGATTTCCCGCGGAAAGTGATGTCGCGATTCCCCGGCCCCGTGTATACGCCGTCGTCCACCAGCACGGTGTCGCCGGTCATGGCGGCGTCGATGCCGGCCTGAATCGTCGGGTAGTCGCGGGGGACGTTCAGCTCCGCGTTCACGTTCACCACCACGACCACGCACGACGGGCTGTTGGATGCGCCCTCGGCCTTGACCCGCAGCAGATAGCTGTAGTGGCCGTGCGTGAGGCCCTTGGTGTCGGTCTTGACCGCCACCAGCATCGTCTGACCGACCGACCTGCCGGACGACGGGATGACCTGCAGCCAGGGGCAGTCTTCGACGGCCTCCCACTGGAGCGAGCCGCCGCCGACGTTGACGATGGAGAGTGCTTCGCCGTAGGGATTGGGGCCGCCTTCCTTGCCGAAGAACTCGATCCGCGCCGGTGCGACGCCGAGGATCGGATCGCTGCGGGAGCGCTCGCTCGCGCCGATGTCGATCCGGGGCACGGTGTCGCCGTCGCCGTCCTGCGAGCGCGGGCCGCCGTCGAGATCGCGCGGGGGGACGTCCCCGGGCGGCGAGTTCGTGCCGCCGTCGATGCTGAGTGAATCGGCCTGCAGGTGGTAATCGCCGGGAAGGACGAACAGCGGATCGGCGACGATGGTGCCTTGGCCCCAGAAGAGGCCGCCCTTCTCGCCGCCGCGGACGCCGGCAGGGCCGCCCTGGATCGTGCAGCAGGTGATGGAGACGGTGGCGGCCGGGCCCATCGAGAGCTGCGACTGCGCCTTGTCGCCCCACAGGATCGAGTTGCACAGAGTGAGGCTGCCGTTGTCGCAGTAGATTGCGGCGCCGTTGCCGGAGGTGTTGGCGTTGAGCGTGCAGTTGACGACGGCGGGGTCGCCGCCGCGGAAGCTGATGCCGCCGCCGGCGGCCGCGATGTTGCCGAGCAGGGCGGTGTTATTGATCCGCGGGCTGCCGGAGATGGCCGCAATGCCGCCGCCGCTCTGCCGGGCGCGGTTGCCGATGATCACGAGATTGGAGATCGTGGGGCTGCTTCGCGAGCAGAGGATCGCCCCGCCGCTGTCGTCGGTGAAGCCGCCGACGATCGTGATGCCGTCGAGCACGGACGACGGCCCTTCGCCGTTCTGAAAGACGAAGGCGCGGCCGAGGCCCTGGCAGTCGAGCACGCAGCCGCCGTGGCCGTGCTCCGACCGCAGTGTGATCTTGCGGCCCTTGAAATCGACGTTGCGGTTGCCGTCGCCCGCGTAGATGCCGTCCTTCAGGAGCACCACGTCGCCGTCGGCCGCGGCATCGATGGCCGCCTGGATGGTCTGGTAGGCATCGGGCACCACGCGCGTTTCCGCCCGGCCGATCACGGAGCACGCAACCAGCAGAAGAACGATCGGCAACGTCGATTTCATGTGCGGTCTCCCCATTGCAGCCCCTGCGTTCTGCCGACTATGATACACCGTGCGGGGGCGAGTGTCAAGCGAAAGAGGAAGGGATTTTCAGGTGACGGGGGGCTCATCTCCCTGTTCCTCGTTCCCTGTTCCCTGCTCCTTGTTCCTTGTTCCATCTTTCCTCTTTCCTTCCATCTGTCTGTTTTCCCATAATCGGAAGATGGATGATGAACGAAAAGATGAAAGAGGAAGAGGGAAGAGAGAACAGGGAACAAGGAACAAGGAGGGCAGCCGCGACACACTTGAAATCACCGGCGGCTGCAGGTAAGATAAGCCGGACGTGCGGCGTGAGAGGCGCCGCCTGCGGCTGCATGTTGTGCTGCGGGACTGATTCCCATTGATCGGAGACGTTGAATGCGGATTCTGTACATCGACGTGGACACCACTCGCCCGGACCACCTTAGCTGCTACGGGTATCACCGGAATACGTCGCCCACCATCGACGCGATCGCGCGGGAAGGCGTGCTGTTCACGAACTACTACTGCTCGGACGCCCCGTGCCTGCCGTCGCGGGCGGCGCTGATGTCGGGCCGGTTCGGCATTCACACGGGCGTGGTGGGGCACGGCGATACCGCCGCCGACATGCGGCTGGAGGGCGACCGGCGGAGCTTCCGCGACCGCATGGCCCACGAGAGCCTGCCCGCGTTTCTCCGCACCATCGGCCTGAAACCGGTGTCGATCAGCCCCTTCGCCGAGCGGCACAGCGCCTGGTGGTTCTACGCCGGATTCAGCGAAATGCACAACACCGGCAAGGGCGGCATGGAATCGGCAGAAGACGTCACCCCAACCGTGCTGAAATGGATCGATGCCAACGCGAAGGACGACAACTGGTTCCTGCACATCAACTACTGGGACCCGCATACCCCGTATCGCGCGCCCGCGGAGTTCGGGAATCCGTTCGCGGGCGCCCCGCTCCCGGAGTGGCTCACCCCCGAGGTCATCGCGCACCATCGCACCATGGTCGGTCCCTACAGCGCGCAGGAGCTCAGGATGTGGCACAACCGGCCCGACCCGAGCCTCCCGCGCCAGCCCGGCGAAATCGAGGACGT
>DATKYA010000520.1:0-6888 GCA_035528775.1 Planctomycetota bacterium
CCAGTTCCCGCCATGTCGCAAGCATGCGTTCAGCCGTTTTCAGCCACGAGAACAGCTTTGACCGCTCCAGCCCTCGTGCGGCGAGCGACTCGCGCAGGCCGGGATCGCCGTCCAGCTCCGCCATCCGCTCCCGGATGGCATCGTCGCTCTCGGGATCGACCAGCAGCCCGGCGGTTCCGACGATCTCCGGCAGGGACGACCTGTCCGATGCGATCAGCGGCACGCCGCAGGCCATCGCTTCGAGGGCCGGCAGGCCGAAACCTTCGTACAGGCTCGGGAAGATGAACATGCGGGCGCCGCTGTAGAGGGCCGGCAGGTCGCCGTCTTCAACGAAGCCCGTCAGGATCACGCTGTCGGCCACGCCAGACTGTTCGAGCGCGGCCCGCGAATCGCCCCAATACTCGAGGCTGCCGGCGAGCACCAGCGTGCTCTCGATTCGGTGCGATTTCCTGAGCGCCGAATATGCGGCCAGCACGCGCCGGATGTTCTTGCGCTTCGAGAATGCGGCGACCGACAGCGCGTACGCCTCCGGCAGCGCGTACTTCCGCCGAATCCGATCCACTTCCTCCGCCGGACGCGGATGAAACTCGGCCGATACGCCCAAGTGGTTCACGATGATGTTTTGCGGAGAGATCGAGAGGCTGGAGACGAGGTCGTTCTTCGTGCTCTCGGACGCAGCAAAGATCCGGCTGGCCCGGCGCACAAGGTGCTCGTAGCGCCGGCGTTTCTTCTCGCGGAAGCTGGCCGACGCGAAATCCGTCCGCACCAGCGAGAACACATCGTAGACCGTTGCCGTGCAGGGCATGCTGCCGCAGGACGGGAGGCGGGCATCGCCGCCGTGGAAGACGTGCGCCCGACGCGGGAAGATGACCGGCTCCTGGAAGATCGCCCTGCGAAAATTCCCGGCCTGCGGACAATACAGATGGCGCGAATACTTCAGCCGCGACAGCCGGTAGCAGGCGAGATACTCGTTTTCCGAATCGATCTTCGCGAGCGCGTCCAGGATGTTCACCAGTGCCACGCCCACGCCGCTGCGCCGGGCCGCCGCCGCCGAACTCACATCGATCGCTATCTTCACGCCGTCTTGGTCCTCGCTGGGTGCAGGCTGTAGGGTGACAGGCTACGGGGTGACAGGCTGCAGGGTCGTCAAACCATCGTCATTCGCGGACTTTGAAGCCTCTCGCCCGTCCTCGCGTCCTGCAACCCTCTCGCATGCCGCCTTTTCTTCATTCTTCATTCTTCATTTTGGCTATCCGGTTCACTCCAGTAGCCACTACATGTTGTGGCTTCGTGTTTAGCCCCCTTCAGGGGGGTTGCCGGCGGCCCCGGCCGCCGGTAGTAGCCCCGTCGTTGACGGCGGGGCGACCCGAGACCGTCGTTCTCGTCCCCGCCATAAATGACGGGGCTACTACCCGCCGAAGACGGCGGGAAAGCCCCGTGAACGGGGCTAGGGTTGGGATTCGCGCCACCAATCAACTTGTCGCGGTGGCAGATCGGGAGTTGTGTGAGGTAATCTGCCATCTCCAGCCCCCTTCAGGGGGGTTGCCGGCGCCCCCGGCCGCCGGTAGTAGCCCCGTCGTTGACGGCGGGGCGACCGGGGAACCGTCGTTCTCGTCCCCGCCATAAATGACGGGGCTACTACCCGCCGAAGACGGCGGGAAAGCCCCGTGAACGGGGCTGGGGAAGAAAGCACTCCTCCCTTGCAGCCAAAACACAACAAGTTGTGGCCGCTTGAGTGAACCGGATAGCCAGATTCATCATTCTTCATTCTTCTTCGCCTCATCCCTCCGGTCGAGCTTGTCACGGAGGATCGCGGTGATCTTGTTCATGATCATAGCGTATTCGGTGCGCGAGCGGAGCAATTCCTGGAGGGACTCATTCGCCTGCATCTCTTCACGCATCCTGATGAGCTCGCGCTTTTCCTCGGGTTCGATCGGCTCAAGCTTCTTCTCCTTCTGCCCGATCTTCTCGGCGAGCTTGTTGTGCTGGTCGACGAGCTTCTTGAGGCCGTCGTCCTTCTCCACCTTGGCCTCGGCAGTCCGCACGGCGCGATAGGCATCGCTCTGGTAGATCAGGTCGGCCAGTTCTCTCGCTTTCTGGTAAATGGCTTCCATCATGGCTCCAGTCTTGCCTTCACGTGTTGAGAGGTTCGAATGATGGTCGGTGAACAGTGAGAGTATATGCACAAGTGCAGCCGCAATCAAGGGATTTCGCTTGTTTTCTGACGGTGGAGCAGATATAATCCGCCCTTGCTGAATTCGTCCATTCATTTCGTTTCGGTGCAAGTCAGAAGAAGGAGTCACGAATGCCACTGACGCCGATGAGGCAAATCCTCGATGAAGCTATGAAGGCCGATTACGGGGTCGGCGCGTACAACGTCAACAACATGGAGCAGATCCAGGCGATCATGCAGGCTGCCCGCGAGACGCAGTCGCCCGTGATCCTCCAGGCCAGCCGCGGCGCACTCGAGTATACCAGCATGGTCTACATCAAGCACCTGATGCTGGCCGCCGTTGAAGAAAACCCCGAGATCCCAATGGCAATGCACCTCGACCACGGGCCGAACCTCGACGTCTGCAAGCAGGCGATCGCACTCGGATTCACATCGGTGATGATCGATGGCTCGATTGATTACGCCGTGAAGGACTCCAAGGGCAAGCATCCGCCGAGGAGCTTCGAGGACAACATCCGCGTGACCAGGGAAGTGGCGGATGTCGCCCACTCGACCGGCGTCAGCGTCGAAGGCGAGCTCGGCACGCTCGGCGGCATCGAAGACGATACCGCGACCTCCAAGGTAATGCTCACCGATCCCGATCAGGCCGCCGAGTTTGCCGAGAAGACCGGCATCGACTGCCTCGCCCTCGCCATCGGCACCTCCCACGGAGCCTACAAGTTCAAGACTGCCCCCAAGCTCGCGATGAACCTGATCGATGCCGTCCGCAAGAACATCCCGGGCACCGCCCTCGTGATGCACGGCTCGTCCAGCGTGCCGGCGGAGCTGGTTGACATCATCAACAAGCACGGCGGCAAGCTCGAGAAGACAATGGGCGTGCCGATCCCAAGCATCCAGGAAGCGATCAAGCGGGGCGTCCGCAAGATCAACGTCGACACCGACGGCCGCCTCGCCTACACCGGCGCCCTCCGCCAGTACCTGGCCGAGAACCCGAAGGAATTCGACCAGCGCAAGTACCTCGGCTTCGGCCGCACCGCCATCTACAACATCATCAAGCAGAAGATGATCGACTTCGGCACCGCCGGCCACGCCAAGGACTACAAGCCGCTCACCCTCGACGACATGAGGAAGTTCTACGCTTCGCAGAAGAAGAGCAAGTAATCGCTCGTCTGCCCGTTCCATCTACGGAAGCCGTACCCCGCGCAGGTGCGGCTTCCGTCATTTCGTCATGGTCAAACATCCAACAGGATCATGTAGGGGCACACGGCGTGTGCCCCAGGGGCGGACGCCGTCCGCCCCTACTTCTTCCCAAAACTGCAAGCATTTTGCTACGAGGAAGAGGGAAAAGGGAAAAAGGGAGAGGAAAGAATGAACAAGGAACAGGAAACAGGGAACAATGAACAAGGAGGAGGGGAGGAAAAGAATGAACAGGAAACAGGGAACAGGGAACAATGAACAAGGAAGATGGAAGAGTCGCGTTCACCGACGCGGCACTTGCGCCGATACTCATGATGATGCACCGGCCAATTGGCAAATTGATCTTGATACTCAGCCGGGTTTCTGCTATCTTGAATCTGTCCCACCTGAGTCAGGTCGTTTTCGTGTGAAAGGGTGGAGGTTTTTTCTCAAGAAAGGAACAGACGATGAACAAGACGGTCCTGGTTGGCTCGATCATCTTCGTGTTGGGCATGGGTGGTGCACTCGCTCAGGATTTCATGCCTCCGTTTGCACCCGGGATGAGCAGTTGCGCCCCGATCGAAACCGCCATGGGGCTGCTCGATCTCAGCAAGGAACAAAACGAGCAGATCGGCGGCCTGTCGCAGTCCTACGGCAAGGACTACGAGGCCGAGATGGCCAAGCTGCGCGAAGCTCTCGACGCCAAGTACGCCGACGAAGTCAAGAAGCTCCTGAACGACCAGCAGAAGGGCCAGTTCGACGCGCTGATGGCCGCCGACACCAAGAGCCGCGAAGCCACGCAGAAGGCCGACGACGATTACCGGGCCAAGCTCATCGCACTCATCTACGAGGGCGTGGAAGACACCGCCCTCATCCAGCGCGAACTGCGGTACCTCCCCCGTGACGAGAACATGCTGCTCGACCGCTTCATGAACGCACAGAAGGATCTCCTGCCCAAGTACCAGATGCTGAAGGAAGAAAAGGGCAAGGCGATCGCCGACATCTACCAGAAGAACAAGCTCGAGCAGGGCGCCACCAGGGACCTCAAGGCGATCCAGGAATGGCGCGACACCACCACCCGCCTTACCAAGGAAGCCGATCAGAAGTTCACCGAGCAGAGCATCGGACTGCTGAACGACGAGCAGAAGAAGACGCTCGAGGCCGCCAAGGAAGCCCGGAAGCAGTGGACGGAAGCCACCACCGCCGCCGATGAGACCTACAAGCAGGAGATCGAGGCGGTCGTCGGCCCCGAGAAGGCCGCACACATCCAGATGTTCCAGCGCAGCAGGATGTTCCGCCACCGCTTCTGATCGGCCGGGCGGATTCCGCTGAACGCGACAGAAACAACTGACCGGCGAAAGCTGCATTGGCGGCTTTCGCCGGCTTCATGTGAGAGAGTGAGGGGGGAGGGAAAACATTGTCGAACGCCGAACGTTCAACTTTGAACTTTGAACATTCAACGTTCAACTGCCAACTGGCCGACCGCAAAGCCCAAGAGCATGTGTGAAAAGCACCCGTAAGGAAGAGGGCGGGCGCGGGGACCCGCCCCTACATGGGAGTCACTTCGCGAAAAACGATGCCTGCTCCGGCTTCGTTGTAGGGGCGGGTCCCCGCGCCCGCCCTCCGAGTTGATCCGAATGACGTTTCCACACACTCCAACGCCCAATGCCCCTGTCACCGCACGTGGAAATCGATGTCCTGCACCTGGCGCTCGGCATGCGTCACGAGTGAGAACTTCGACCGCAGCTTTTTCCTGAGCAACGCGCGCAGGGGCCGGCGCGTGGCGGGCAGCACGAACAGCAGGCCGACGCAATCGGTGATCAGCCCCGGCGTGATGAGCATCACGCCGCCGACCAGCACGAGGGCGCCGTCAAGCAGGGCATCGACCGGCAGCTCGCCGCGGGAGATACTGGCAAATACCGCGCGCAGCACCTGGGCGCCTTGCTGCTTCGCAAAGCTCCCGCCTACGATGCCCGTCACGATCACGATCGCGAGCGCCACCCACACCGAGGTCGCTCCCGCCAGCTTGAACAGCAGGTACAGCTCCAGTACCGGCACGCCGATGAACAGCGCAACTATCAGAATGATCCAGCGCATGGCACAGGGAAAGGCTCCAGGCTGCAGGCTGCAGTGGGTTCAGGCTGCAGGCTGCAGGATTCAGGCGACAGAAACGGAGGAGGAAGCAAACGGACGAATAACAGGACGTAACTGACACTGAACATTGAACACCGAACATCGAACGCCGAAGTCCCGGCTTCGGCCGTTGCGGGCGAATCCGGCAGCCTTGCATTGCCCGCCATCCTCCTGCTTGGATATTCGTCTCACACGGAACAAGAAACAGGAAACGTTGCCTCGCCAACAGCCATCGTCCGTCCTCTTCGTACGGTCAAGGGCGGCCGATTCGGGCGACCGAGGACTGTCGCGCCCTCTTCTGGCCTTATCCTCACGCCATTGGCCCCTACCGGCTCCTGCCGGCAGGACGTCACAGGTTCGCCAGCACCACGGTGAGCGCCCCGAATCCGACCGTGCCATACCACGCGAGGGCGCGCCGTTCGCCGAAGGCAGCCGTCGACACGATCGCCGCCACCAGGATCGAAACGACGCTGGTGAGGGGGAACAGGATTGCGGCCGGCAGGGCGGCGCAGGCGGTGAGGCCGGTCATGCCGGCGCTCGAACCCGCGGCGGCCATGATCCCCAGCCCGGCCGTGTGCAGCAGCGGCACGCGGTAGTTGCGCGTCACCAGCAGCTCGATCGCAAGGCTCGTCCCGATCACGAAATACATCAGAAGGAGAAACACGCCACTGAACCGGTCCGCCATCGATCCGCCCGCCGCGTCCGGCCTTCCGAGCACCTTGATCGATATCTGGGTGACGCAGTTGAACGTGGGGATCAGCAGGAGCACGCCGATGTACGCGAGCCGGCTGGCGCTGCCCCCACCCCTGTACCCCTCGCCAAGGATGGGGAGGGGAGCCGCCACTTCCCCCTCCCCACACTTGGGGAGGGGACCCGCCACTTCCCCCTCCCCATCCTTGGGGAGGGGGCAGGGGGGTGGGGTGTTCTGGCATAGGGGGTTCTGGCACGCAGACGCCGCCAGCACGCAGGCGATCCCCGCGATCAGTGCCAAACCGTGCATCAGGCCCAGCTTCTCGCCCAGCGAGATCGAGGAGAAGGCGATCGTCGGCAGGAACGACAGTGCCAGCGCACACCACGCGGGCGACAGCGGCCCCATGCGGAGCGCCGCCTTCATGATACGCACCAGGACGTACTGCGTCAGCCCCGCTGCAACCCCCAACGCAATCACCAGCAGCGGGACGTCCGCCAGCGGCAGCCCGGCCGACTGCACGCCGAAGATGACGATTCCCGCCGCAGCGATGCACGCCATCACGTGCCCCGGCGCGATCCCCCGCGGCTGGCCCATGCGATACGATATCCCGATCAGCGAGAAGGCCACGCCCGACAGCCCGGCCACGGGAATCAACCATGAGTTGGGAATATGCATGGGGAGAGCGAGATGAAGAGATGATGGGATGAGGAGATGA
>DATKYA010000521.1:0-3672 GCA_035528775.1 Planctomycetota bacterium
CGAAGGTCGGCGGCGCGGGGCGCCACGCGATCTTCGGCGGCAGCATCGCCGTGCGTGCGGCCTCCAGGTTCCGGGCGAGCGTCTGCATCTCGGTCAGTTCGGGCGAAATGTTGCCCTCGGCGATCTGCTCGAATTGCTCGATCGCCTTGGCCAGGCCGGGGTCGTCAGGCGCTGCCAGGCTGATCGCGTCGAACCCGCCGGTGAACGGCGACCAATGGTAATCGATCATCGCGCGGCCGGTGCCGGGATAGTTGGGCGTGATCGCTCGCGAGCAGAATCCGTGACGGTGGAGGGCCTGCAGTTGGCGGCTCGGCCTCGCGCCGCTCAGCAGGATCAGGTTGCACGTCGCGTCGGGCAGGTCGCTGGTGTAGAAGCGCTCGGCCCGGCCCTTGTACTGCACGTCGCCGGGATGCTGGACCAGCGCGTCGGCCAGCTTCATCACGCTGCATTTCACGCCCTGCTTGCCGATCGATTCGGCCAGCGTCTCGGCGAGGCCCCGGTAGTCCTCCTGTCCGTCGTCCAACCCGATGTTCACCGCGCTGCCCTTGGCGAGCAGCCGCCGGATGGCGTCGAGGTTGAACACGGCCACGTCGGGAACCTCGAACACACCATTCCTGCCGGCGTCGAGCGTGGCCGGTTCGAGCTTGATATTCCGGGCGACCGTGGTTCCGGAGAGCAGCTCGGTTACGTAGACGGTCCACGGCCCGGGTCCATCGTTTACACCGATGGCGAACTCCTCGCGGCAGCCGCTGTCGCCGGCAGTCGAACGGAAGACGTGGATCACGCGGCTTGGCCCGATCAGCTCGATCTCGACGGGGATCGCGGCGTCGATCGGCTTGCCCTGCGCATCGAGCACCTGCACTTCCACGGGCATGCGCGAGCCGGCGTCGACGACGTCGGGCGCCTTCAGGCTCACCTTCGCGATGGCGGCGGGCAGCACGGCGAAGATGCGGCCCTCCATCGTGCGGAAATCGACCGGCAGGACGCGCGAGCCGCCGTCGATTCGCGGTTCCACCTGCTTCATCGAGAACACGTCGTAGATCGCGCCGCTGCCCGCGTGCAGCTTCAGCTCGGCCTTGATCGGCACGATCCACTGCGAGTTCGGCAGCCAGAACTTGTCCGGGTCCCAGTTCTTCGGCGGCGTGTCGTGCGTCACGAACAGGTAGTTGGCCTTGCCGCAGCGGCTATGGCTGACGAGCACGCGGGGATTGCCGCACGTGGCGAATGGCTTGATGAACGATAGCTTCTCGCGGATCACCGGCCAGCTCGGCTCGCCGTACTTGTAGACGAGCTGGTGCGGCGTGATGTGCTCGGGCACGGGCGCGCGGAATGACTTGATCATCTGCTTCCACGCCTGGTAGCCGGGCTGGTTGAAGCTGACGCCAAGCTTCACCGCGCCGGGGACGTCGACCGTGGTCTGATCGTCCACGAGCACGGTGCCACCCGCTTGCCGGTAGTCGCGGATCTTCGCCATCACCGGCTCGGGCAGGGGGCGCGTCAGGCCGACGAGCACGAATGCCGGCACGTCTGCCAGCCGCCCCGCGAGCACGTCCTCTTCCACCACGATCTGCGGGGAGAAGCCGGCCCGCCAGATGTCGATGAACGCCTGGTTCGCCACCATCGCCTGGTTCAGGTAGGCGGTGTGCGGGTTGAAATTGAACTCGCTGGTGCGGAAGACCGCCTTCCACGATGCCATGTTCACGTCGAACATCGCCTGCGAGTAGGAGTAGAGCACGGCGACGTCGTGCTGCGGCTCGAGTGTCAGGCACATGTCGCCGTAGCGGGTGCACAACTCGCCGACGAGTTTGTTGCGCTGGCGGCGGCCGAGCGTGAAATGATTGGCGTCGTAGCCGTCGTTGCGGGCGAGCATGTCGAAGTCGCCGAGGCTGAACGGCCCGACGCCGTCGACGCCGCGGCCGAGCAGGCTCACCGCCCGTTGCACGATCGTGGTGGTGCCCTCGCAGAACCGCCCCCAGCTCCCGATCCACACGGGCTGCCCGGGGCGTTTGCCTGCCGTCAGGTATTCCGCGCACAGCTCCGACTGGAATGGCGAGGTGCCGCTGTCGGATTCGGTTTTCGTCTGCACCACCGTCATATTCCGGTACAGGCGAGGCGGGTAGTTGCCGCACGCCAGGTTCTGGAAATAGGGTATGCCGTCGGTGTGGGTGGTGATGAAGTTTGCCATCTGCTGCTCGAGTGCGGTGTGCCAGTCGGCGCTGGCCTCGGTAAACCGCCCGGTGATGTAGTCGGTCCACGCGCGCCACACCGGCTCGTTCGTGGGGAGCAATGTTCCGCGAGAGATGCGAAATTCGGGGTGTTGCTTCGCACAATCCGCGATAAACCACGCCATCCGATCCTGGAACAGCGGGTCGGACTGCGGCGATTCGGGCGAGCCGGATTCCCAGTCACCGAGCGTGTTGAGGTCATCGCCGTAACTCAGGCCGAGGAAGTTCGGGAATCGCTTCCAGTTCTGGACGGCGGTGCAGTAGGTGTGGGTGTAGTCGCGCATGTTCTGCTCGAGTCCGAGGCGCAAGGTGCGGCACCAGACGCCGTGGAGCTGGACGGCCCGGCCCATGCCGTTCCGCAGGAGTTCCTCGGACGCCAGGTCCATGAAATCGCGGTCGGCGAGCCATTCTTCGGGCACCGTCGCCCTGTCGGCCTCGGCGAGGCCGAACGGGTTCCTCAGCGGCGGATACACGTTGCCCCACACGTTGTTGAGGTCCATGGCGAAGTTGTGGAAGGCATCGGCCTGCGCCTTGATCATCCGGGGCACGTCGTCGATGGTCTTGCCGTAGTCGCGCGTGCCGGACCAGTTGGCCTCGTAGATCACCAGGTGCGTCTTCTTCGTGGTGTCGGCGATCGTGACGGGGAATGGGAGTGCCTCGAGCTCGCCGAGCTTCGCGCGGAACTGGTAACCGGCGGGCCTCAGGCGGGCGGTGATGTCGGGCTGGATTCGCCACGAGAACGTCGCCCGCGAGCCTGCCGCCAGTTTGACCGGCTTGCGGGCGAGCAGCAGGTCGGGCCGGGGCCCGTGCAGCGACAGTTGCAGCTCGCCGTTCACCGCCTGATCGGCCCTCACCACGGCGCTAACTTCGATCTCCTCGCCCGGCGCGAAGACGGTGCGGCAACGATCGGTGAACAGGCCGACCATCGCCTGCTCCGCGCCATCCGCGGCAGCCGCCCCGGCCGTCATCAGCGCCGCCATGCCCAGAATGCTCAGCTTCTTCATCGCATGTTCCTGCTCGCAGCACGTCATTTCGTCGTCGGCAATCCGAACGCATCAGTGATCGGCTGCGGCACTGCCAGCCCCGCCGCGATCTCCTCATTCGACAGCCCAAACGCCTTCAGCACCGCAATCGCCAGCACCGCGTGGCCCTCGGGCGACGGATGCAGGCGGTCGGGCAGCAGGTCGAGCTGGCTTCCGCCCTGTGCCCGTAACTCGACGAGCCGCCTGAACGGCGTGTAGACATCCGCCACGAGGCAGTCGTGCTCCTTCGCCAGTGCTGCCAGCTCCGCGGCCATGACGGAGAGGGCTCGATTATGATAGCGCACCGCCTCGTTGTTCAGCATCTCGGCGATGTAGCCGGCCGCGTCCTTCGGCTGCTTCGCCGGGTCTTCGTCGTAAACGGTCGGCGTCATCAGCATCACGCGGGCGCCGCCGGCCTTCGCGCG
>DATKYA010000522.1:0-2950 GCA_035528775.1 Planctomycetota bacterium
TCCTCGGCAGTGGTGCGGCGATGAATCTCCGGGTTCGCGGGATTCCTGAACTGCTGCGGCACGAAGCTGTTGGGCGTTTCGGCGTTGAGCTCTTCAGCCTTGCGCACCGCGCCATCCATTCCCTGTGCGCCCGGGGTGAGCACCACATCGGCTCCCAGCATCTTGAGGAGGTTTCGCCGCTCGACAGACATCGTCTCCGGCATGGTGATGATCAGCCTGTAACCCCTGGCGGCGCAGACGAATGCGAGCGCGATGCCCGTGTTGCCCGAGGTCGGCTCGATGATGACGGACTTGCCCGGCGAGATCAGCCCCTGCTTCTCGGCAGCCTCGATCATCGCTGCACCGATCCTGTCCTTCACGCTGCTGCACGGGTTGAACGACTCGAGCTTGGCGAGAACGGCGGCACCGGCGCCGGCCGCAATCCTGTTCAGCCGCACCAGCGGCGTGTGCCCGATCGTCTCGATGATGCTGTTGCAGATTCTGCTCATACGGACCACCTCTCGAACTGCACATTATCCGCCCGCGATGGGAGGCACGATCCATACCGAATCGCCCGGCTTCAGGGCAGTATCGAGCCCATGGAGGAAGCGGATGTCGTCGTCATTCAGGTAAATGGTGACGAACTTCCGGATCGAGCCGGCATCATCGATGATGTGCTGCCGGAAGCCGGGGAAGGCATTGTCGATATTCCCGATCAACTCGCGCATGTTGGCGGCATCGGCCTGAATGGCCGACTTGCCGCCGGTGAGCGACTGCATCGACGCGGGGATTTGAACGGAAATCGCCATGTGAATATCCCGATAATCTGCACAAAGACCACATCCATCTTAACCGTTTGGCCAGGAAGATTGCGGTGTTTTTCGCCGGATGCGGGTAATCGCACGGTCTCCTTCCGCGGAAAGCCCCCAAAAGTCTTTGATAATGGCGATTTGTGTGGTATAATGCTTGCGGACGGAGTCTTGTGTCACTGGACTTGGCACCATTTTCACGTTATTGCTGATACCGTACGGAAATCGGGATTCGTGTTGTTCTGGCGGCACTAAGAGCGAAAGGAACCTGGCATGCCTGAACGCCGACGCATTCTGGTTGTCGATGATAACAACGATACCGTGGACGTCCTCTGCCAGACCCTGTCGGCCCGCGGGTACACTGCGATCCCGGCCAGATCGGGTGCGGAGGCCTTGCAGAAGGCTCGAACCGATGTTCTCGACTGCGTCTTGCTGGATATAATGATGCCCGAGTGCGACGGCCTGAAGGTCTGCCGCGAGCTGAAAAGCGAGGAGGCCACCAAGCGCCTGCCCGTGATCATCCTGAGCGCTCGCAATGACCCCGAAATGATGGCCGAAGCCAAGGCTCTCGGGGCAGACTGCTACCTCGTCAAGCCCACAGGAGCCACGAAACTGCTGCAGGCAATCGAGATGTACTCGATGCGGAACAATCCCGAGTCGCTTGCCGTGCCGGCCCAGGCCGTGATCTTCATCACGCGCGACACGGCCCTCGCATCGGGTACGCAGTCGACGTTCGACGCCGGGCGTGTGGGCGGGCGGGAATGGCTGCGGATCGTCGCATTCCCGAACTGCGAGCGCGCAAAAGCCGCCATCGAGAACGCCGATCCCCGGGCGGTAGTGATCGATTCGCGATACGTGGGCAAGGACGCCGCCGCACTGTGCCGCCAGATCAAGCTCACCACCGCCACCAAGCACGTGGCAGTAATCGTGCTGCTTGAAAATGCGGCCGACGATACCAAGTTTGCCTGGGCTAACGAATGCCTGGTGGACCCCGTACACGCGCAGGAGCTTGCGGAGACGATCAAGCGGCACCTGCGGATGCGCCCGGTCTAAACTGCACAGGCGCCGGTTTTTTCTAAAGTTCCGGCACAGGCTGTCGATAATAATCTCGACTTCCCCGCGGTCTGTCGATTCACGGTCTTCGAGGACGCACAATGCAGCGTGGCAACCGCCATCCAGGTTCAGCCGGCAAGCTTGTGGAAGTTCGCGCCAAGATGGCGTCGGGCTTCTACTCCGCCCAGGGCGTCGCGCTCAAGACCGCCGAGATGATCCTGAAGAACCACCCGCGGATGTTCGACGGCGGCCGGAATTCAGACGGCAGAAGTCAGAAATCGGACGGCAGAAGACAGAAGCCGGAAGTGAGCTGATAGCTGACCGTTGGCTGCTGGCCGCTGAGAAGCCGTCCGCGAAGCCGCCCGGGTTGTCAACGCCCAATCCCCCAAGTCCCCAACGCCCTCACTGCCCTACTGACACTGCCGGTTGAGATTGGTCCGGCAGAAGATCAGGTCGAGGATGTTCACCCTGCCATCGCCGTTGAGATCGGCGTGCGCGGCCGATTCGCTGGTGCACAGATCGACGTTGAGCACGGCGCGGACCGCGAGCAAATCGAGGATGTTCACGCGGCAGTCGCTGTTCACGTCGCCTGCCACAGAGGTGCGGAGGGTCAGGACGGGTCCGAGGCCGGTCTCCACTCCATCGCCGTTTCGGGCGGCCGCCGCGAACGAATAGCTCGTCTCCGGACGCAAGCCCGTAATCACCACGCCCGGCCAGAGGTCGGCCGTCATCCAGTGCGGCTCGAGCGAAGGCCTGCCGCAGCCGTCTATCCAGCGCTGCTCGAAGCGGTCATCGGCCGGCTCGCTCGCCGTGCATTTGACGGCGAAGACCGTGGCGGCGGGGTTGGACGCAGTGCCGGGCCGCAGTTGAATACCGGACGCGGACACCCTGGCCGCCGTAGACTGACCCGGTACATTTGCAGGTGTTCGAATCGTGGCCTCCGTGGGATTGTAGCCCGTGACGAATCCCCCGTAGCCGCGATACCGCACTCGCCAGCCGTAGACTGTGTCCGGTTGCAGGCTGTCGAACGTGGCGGAGTAGACGTCGCCCCAGGGCCGGCTCACTGCTCCCAGGCCGACTCCGGCGCCGGTGACGATCTGGAAGAACGC
>DATKYA010000523.1:0-2188 GCA_035528775.1 Planctomycetota bacterium
GAGCTTTTCCTCGTCGCGCTTCTCTCCGTGGCGGGGGGTAGATTGCGGCCGGCCCCAGGCGATCTGGAAATCGTTGCGGGCACGGACCATGATGTCGCTTTCCTTCCTGCTGCGGGCGCCGTTGAAGTTGGAGACGTCCACGCCCAGGATGCCGGCTCGCTGGAGCAGGTCCGGCCGCCGCGCGATTGCTTCCAGCACTTCGATGCCGCCCAGCAGTGCAGGGTCGTTCCACCGCCTGCCGGGCGGGGGCGGCGTGCTTTTCACCCCCCACACGTTCAGCGGCGGGGTGAGCGTGTCGGCCCAGGCACGGCCGTTTTCCAGCAGCACGTAGCCCTCGCGGTCAACCACGGTGTATTTGCCGGGCCGGTCGACGGCATAGCCGGGCCGCCGCAGCTCCAGGCTCACGACCAGCGCGTCGGGGAAGCGCTTGCGGACGTATCGCACCGTGCGCACCCACGGGTTGCCCTGGTAGGCGAGCGCGGCCTCGCGCAGCACCGTGCGGTTGTAGATGCTGCGCCCGAGGAACCGATCCGACTCCCGCTGCAACTGCTCGGCCACGGCGACCGGGCACCACGGCGGGCGGTCCACCAGCTCGACCGTTGCGATCCGGTAGCGCTCGTGGTTCTGCACGTAGCGGGCCACGTGCAGCAGCGCGCTTACCACGAAGCCGGCCAGCAGCAGGATGATCACGCTGCGCACGGCCGCCCACGGCGGTACGCGCGCGATCAGCCGCGCCACCGGCCCCGGCCGGTCGCTCCGCTTGCGGGTCTGCTTCGGTTTTTTAGGCTGACGCTCTCTTTTCGCCAACATCATCTCCCGTCTGCTGAACGCCCATGACAGGCCGATGCCGCCGGAGGGCGTCAGTCAGGATCATCTCGCACAGCTCGGGGAATTCGATGCCGGCGGCCTGCGCCGCCTTCGGCAGCAGGCTGGTGGCTGTCATCCCCGGAATGGTATTGATTTCGAGCACCCACGGGCGGCCGGCGCGGTCCAGGCGGATATCAACGCGTGCCGCGCCTTCGCAGCCCAGGCAGCGGTAGGTGGCCACGCCCACATCCTGCACGGCTCGTGCCACCGCGCCCTGCAGGCTCGGATTCACGTGGTACTGCGTGCGGCCCGCCAGGTACTTGTTGTTGTAGTCGTAGGTGCCTTCACACACGATCTCGACGGTGGGCAGCGGGGTGCCGCACATCACGCCGACGGTCAGCTCGCGCCCGTCGATGAATTCTTCCAGCAGGACGTCCGGCTCGAAAGCTCGCGACTTCGCGATGGCAGCGTCGAGCTCGGCGGGCCGTTTCACCACCGACATCCCGATGCTCGACCCGCCGCACCGCGGCTTTGCAATCAGCGGATAGCCCAGCAGTGCGGCCTCGCGGGCGACCGCCTCGAGGTCGTCTCCGACGCACGCCAGGCAGAACCGCGGCGTTGGCACGCCCCGCTCGGCCAGGATGCATTTCGACGCTGCCTTGTCCATCCCCAGCTTGCTCGCATCGACGCCGGAGCCGGTGTACGGGATGCCCTCGCGGGTGAGGATCGCCTGGATCTGGCCGTCCTCGCCAAACTCGCCATGGAGTGCGAGAAACGCCACATCGACGTTGTTCTGCCGCAGCTCGCGAACGAACTCGCCGCTGACGTCGATGCCCACGACGTCGTAGCCGCGCTCCTGCAGGGTGCCCATCACCGCCATGCCCGTCAGCCTCGAGATTTCGCTCTCGGATGACGTCCCGCCATACAGCACCGCCGTCTTCGGTTTTGCATTCAACCTCAGTTCCCCCAGTACACATCCCCTGTTGGAATACGCGATCGCAGGGGCGCACCTTGTGTTCGCCCTCTTCGTTGCCAACCGTTGCCGCGTGCCCACGAGGGCGAACACAAGGTTCGCCCCTACACCGGGCAAATACACGCACCGGGTGAGCACAAGGTTCGCCCGGTACCTCACCACACTTCGATTTCCAGCTCCAGGCTGATCTGCCGCGCGGCGAGGACCGCGTTGCGGACGATGTCGATCAGCTCCAGCACGTCGGCCGCCGTGGCCCAGCCGAGGTTCACGATGAAATTGGCGTGCTTCTCGGACACGCGAGCGCCGCCAACGGTCCTGCCTTTCAGGCCGAGATTGTCGATGATGCGGGCGGCGAAGTCACCCGGCGGGTTCTTGAACGCGCACCCGGCCGATGGTTCTCCCAGCGGC
>DATKYA010000524.1:0-3057 GCA_035528775.1 Planctomycetota bacterium
GATCCGGACCTGGTGCGGCGCGATCTCACGGAGAAGCTCGCGCTCGCCCGCATGCACGGCTGCACGGTCGCGATCTACCTGAAGGACATCAGCACGGTGCGCCACGAGCCTTGGCGGCTGACCGAATGGGATCGCATCGCCGCGGTGGCACGCGCGACGCTGGACCGGATCGCGGCGGGACAGGCGAGGGTCGAGCAGGCTGGTGACGCGGTCATCATCCGTCCAGAGCTCGGGCAGCCGGTCGCCCTGCGGTCGGCGCAGGGTGCCGTGCTGCACCTGCTGGTGCTGCGGAAGTCCGACGCGCTGCGTGCGCTGCCGGTACGGCTCGACGGCCAGGAGCATCTGGTGCACGCCGATGACGATCTCTGGCCGGAGGCGGATGGGTTCGTGCTCACCGGCAACGACACGGCCGCGGCGGGGCTGGAGGTCTATCCGCCGCCGTCGCGGCTCGTTGCTGAGGGCCGGGAACTGCCGGGGAGTGTGGATGGCGCCTGGTGGCGCGCGGAGAGCCCGCAGCTGCGGATCGCTGAGGTGCCGGTCGCCGCGGCCGAATGCTTCCTCCCCGCGGCGGACGCCTTTTATCCGTACGCCGGCGACACCACGGCGCTGCTGGTCCGGCGCCTGGAACTGCCGGCGACTCTCTTCGGCGCTTGCGAGGAGGCGGAGCTGGCCATCCGCTGGGCCGGCGACACCGCCAGGCTCTATTGCGATGGCCAACTGGTGGGCGACCGGTTCTGGGATGGCTCGGTCTGGCGGCTGCGCCTGGGGCGCTGGCGCGAGCGCCTTCTCGCCGGCGCGGTCCTTGTGCTGGTCATCTCCCCCTGGCCTTGCGACAACCCGGTTTATGTTGAGGCACCACCGGTCTTTGACGATGAACGCCGCGTCCGCCTCGACACAGTAACCCTGCGAGGTGAACCGCGTTGCCGGGTTCAGCATCCATGCAAGGAGAATTCGTATGTCTAAGACAAAACCAGGCTCGCGCCTCAATATCGCATTCACCGATGAGCGCTGGCAGCACGTGGAGCAGGAATGGGTGAAATTCTGGAACGGCGAGCAGAACCGTCCTATGGTGAACATTGCGTTTACCGGTCCGGACACGCCCGAAGTGCCGGAGTACCGCAGTATCCATTGTCAATGAGCGCCGAGGAGATCGTGGCTATAGAAAGCCGCCAGCTTGCGTGCATGCGCTGGGTGGGCGACGCCTTTCCCTCGAGGTTGATGGCTGTGGACAGGAGCGTCAGATGACCAACGCAGAATCCGATTGCACCCCGGAACGCGTCACGGAGCATCCCGACGCCAACGAACAACTCCTGTACTTCACCTCGACCAGCCTCACGACGGACGACCGGCGGTTAGTCTTCATCAGCGACTGCACGGGCCATCCCAACCTCTTTGACCGCGATCTCGTCACCGGCGCGGAGCGGCAGTTGACGCACAACGCCGAGGGCTACCTCAAATCGTACGTGTACTTCTTCGGGGAACCCTACCGCGGCTTCGGCCGGGCCAGCGTGAGCCTGCACGCCCCCAGCGGCACCGTTTACTACCTGCAGGGCCGGGAGATCCGCCGGGTGGACGCCGACGGGCGCGAACGAGCCCTGGCCGAGTACCCCTTCGGGCAGATGACGGCGTTCACCCACGTCTCCAGTGACGGGAAACTGCTCTGTGTCCCGACCACCGATTCCCGTGCCCTGGATGGTGACGGAAAGCTGACGGAATGGTTCAAGTACAACATCGATGAACGCGCGCGGTCCGAGGGCCTCTCCTCCTGGCTGCGCGTGTATGACACGGAGACCGGCAAGGAGGTCTTGTGCGAGCGCGTCCCGGAGTGCTGGATCACGCACGTGCAGTTCTCCCCGATCGACAACAACCTGATCCTCTACAACCACGAGTGGCCTTCAATTGACGCGGGCATCCGCCGCATGTGGCTGTTTAACGGCAATCGCCACATCCGCCTGCGCACAGAGGGAGACGGCCGCAGCGCGAACGACGGTGCCTGCCACGAGATGTGGGAGCGCGACGGGTCGGCTATCATCTACCATGGAGGCCTTGCCGGACGCGGTCCGTGTATTGGCCGTGTAACCTCGGACGGCAGCGACATCCGCGAGATCGTGCTCACGCAGGGCTGCGAACGATACGGTCACTTCACCAGCGGCGCGCCCGGCGTGCTGGTCAGCGACGGATACTACGAGGCTGAAGGCGATCGTCGGGCCATCGCTTTTGGCAACACCATCGGCGGCGACTGGATTTCGCGTGTGGATGTGGACTGGGCGAAGGGAACCTACGTGTGGACGCCGCTTTCCCGGAGCGGCTCGAGTTGGGCCGGGCAGGACGAGCATCCTCATCCCATCATCGACCACCGTTCGCGTTACGTGTACTTCACGTCCGACCGGGACGGCCGGCGGGCCGTGTACAGGATACCACTGAAATGACGCTCTGATCGCAACTGCTCAGCACAGCACGCCAGGCGGCAAGGAATCGGTGGACGATGGCGGCGACGATAGCGGACCACGAGTGAACCAGAATCGTCAGCCGCTCTCGTCGCCTGTTCTCGTCAACCGACTTGGGCTACCTCAGCAGTCACAAAAAAGATAATGAAGTCTAAGGAACACGCATCGAAACAGGAGAAGTCTATGGCAGCAAGACAGTTGGACCCCGTGCGCCGACTGCGCTGGTTCAAGGAAGCGCGCTTCGGGATGTTCGTCCACTGGGGGCTCTACTCGCTTCTGGGCCGCACCGAGTGGATCGTGCACAACGAGCAGATCCCGCGCGCGGAGTACGCGCGTTTGGCGGACCGATTCCGGCCTGGCCCAGCGCCCATGCGGAAGTGGTGCGCGCTGGCCAAGGCCGCCGGCATGAAATACGTGGTGATGACCACCAAGCACCACGACGGCTACTGCCTGTGGGACACGAAAGAGACGGACTTCAACTCCGTGCGCACCGGCCCTCGGCGCGACCTGCTGGCCGGATTTACCGCCGCCTGCCGCGAACAAGGCCTGTGGGTGGGCCTGTATTATTCGCTAATGGACTGGCGCCACCCCGACGGCCTGCGCTGCCGCG
>DATKYA010000525.1:0-4939 GCA_035528775.1 Planctomycetota bacterium
TGATCGTGGCCGATCAAGCCGGCGACGATGTTGATCTGGGGGATGCCGTCGAGCAGGCCGGCGACGATCGCGTGCCCCTCTTCGAGCTGCGGCAACACATCGGCTTCGTCGGGCAGCGACACGCCGAAGGTGCACGCGCCCTTCGCATACCACTTGGGAGCCGAATTCTCTGCCGCCGCAGACAAAGCGAGCGTAACGAACACAGGCAACAGGAGCGGAAGACGACACATTGGAACCTCCTCAATCTGTTTACATCAGCAATGAAACCGTCTGACCAGTACACGCGGATTATACCAACCATCATCCTCACTGTCAAGCCTTTTTTCAAGAGGAAATTCGAAATCGACCGGGATCGCAGGCATGAAAGAGGGATGATTTTTCCGAAAAAAAGCTTGACAGCGGCCCAAAAGCGTGCTATAATTCCTTCGTGCACTGGCATTGATGACATGTTCACAGTACAGATGATCTGTCTTCGGCGCACAACGCGCAGTGTCTGATCGGTTCTGTTGTCTTGGGAACGAATCATGAACACGCAACCCCCCGTGGAATCGCGCACCGAAGTGCGCGAACAGGTAGTGGCCGGGCTGCGGCGCGATATCGTCCGCGGCCGCCTGAGCCCCGGCGAACGCATCCCTCCGCAGATCGAGCTGGCCCGACAGTTCGGCGTCAGCGGTGTAACGGTCCAGCACGCGATCGGCCGGCTGGCCCGCGACGGGTTCCTTTGCACACGCCCGCGGCAAGGCACGTATGTAGCCGAGAAACCGCCGCACCTCTTTCACTACGGCATCACCTTTTACACGCACCCTTCCGACCGGGAGACCTGGCTGCAGTTCTGGGTCGCGCTCTCCCACGAGGCGGTGCACATCCAGCAGACAACGAGGTCGGACCTCTCGCTGTTCTACGGCATAAACGGGCGGCCCGGGACGGGCGACAACGACGAGCTGCTGCGGCTGGCGAAGGGCCACCAACTGGCGGGCCTGATCTTCACGAGTAATCCCTGGCTGCTGGTGAACACCCCGCTCGTGACGGAGCCCGATATCCCGCGCGTGGCGATCGGCGTACCGAAGGCAGAATTCCCCGGGGTGACGGCGGTGAATGTCACTGGCTTCGAGGAGCGCTGTCTGCAGGAGATGTGCGCGCGGGGCCGGCGCCGCGTCGGCCTGATCTTGACGGACCATCAGCAGGAATCGGATCATCATTGGATGGCGCTGGCGCGCGGTATCGGCATCGAGATGCGGCCGGAGTGGGTGCAGACGGTCCCGCTGTTCCGGCCGGCGCTGGCCCGCAACGTCGCGCAGTTGCTGATGTCGCCCCACTACAGCCAGCGGCCCGATGTCTTGATCATAGCGGACGATAACCTCGTGCCGGCCGCCACGGCGGGACTGGCGGCGGCGGGGCTGCACGTGCCTGACGATGCCGACGTGATCGCACACACCAACTTCCCCTGGCCCACGCCGAGCGCGGTAGCTGCGTTGCGCATCGGGTTCGACAGCCGCGCCGTTCTCGAAGCATGCATCCGCGTGATTGATGCCAAACGGGCGGGCGAGGACGTTCCGGCGGTGGTGGAAGTCACTGCCCAGACCGAAGACGAAGTCGTCCGCAATACGTCGTTCCGCAATTCGCCGGCATTGGCATGATACATCCACTTGGCGCTCGAACCGGATATGGAGCAGAAACAGTGAAGAAACTTGCCCGCAGCCTGGCCTTGTGTGTGCTGACAACCTGCAGCGTAACGGGCCTCGCGGCCGAAACGCAGCAGATGACAATCCCCTACGATCTCGAGCGCGACGCTCAGGTTTCAGTGCTCATCACCGATGAAGGCGGCAGCGTAGTCAGGGAGTTGCTGCACGCGGCCCCGCGCAACAAGGGCGAGAACGCCGAAACGTGGGATGGCCTCGACGAGCAGGGCAAGCCTGCCCCGGCCGGCACCTACACGTGGAAGCTCCTCGCCACGCAGGGGCTGAACGCCGAGTACGTCATGACCATCGGCACCAACCCCGATCCGCGCTGGGCTGCCTGGCCCGGCAACCACGGCGGCGTATACGGCATCGCGGCCGATGCTTCCGGCATGTACCTCGCCACCGGCTGCGGCGAAGCCACGCCGCTTTGCATCAAGCAAGACTACGAAGGCAAACGCATCTGGACCATCCCCCACTGGTTCCAGGCATGGAGCGGCCCCTGCAGCATAGGGATCGACGCCGGCCGCCTCTACACTCTCGAGATCAACCAGAAAGTTTATGTTGTCGACGCCGACACGGGCAAGCGCCTCACCGACGGCTGGGACGTGAGCTTCGAGTCGGACCGCAAGAAGGCCGTGTTCAACATGCCTCACGACGTTACCGACCTCGACGCCGGCCACGGGCAGGTTATCGTCAGCTATGCCTTGCAGAACCTCGTTCGCTGGCTCGACCCGCAAACGGGCAAGGTGATCGACGAGGCCGCGGTGGACGAACCCTATGGAGTGGCGGCAATGGCCGACGGTGCCCTGCTCGCGATCTCGAAGGACAGCGTGGTGCGCCTGAGCCGAGCCGACAAGCGGCCGAAGACGGTTATAGCGAAGGACAAGCTCAGCGGTGCCTACCGCCTGGCCATCCATCAGGCAAGCGGCGATATCCTCGTGGCCGAGAACCTGAGCAAGAGAATGTACATAGATTACCACTATTTCGACCGCGGCCCGCGCCGCCCCGAATCTGCAATGACCACCTATTACACGGGTGCCGTCCCTGAAAACTATAAGTTCGCTTCCGGCCGCCAGGTGAAACGCTTTTCGAAAGACGGCCGGCCGATCGCCGCCTACGGGCGGCCCGGCGGCTGGATCGAAGGACCCTACGACCCAACCGTCTTCTGCGGCATCGGCGACATCGCCGCTGCGCCCGATGGCGGGTTCATCGTCAGCGACGCCGATCCCATCCGCCGCACCGCGCTTTTCGACAGGAGCGGCAAGTGGCTGCACGACTGGTACGGCGGATGGAACTACGCCCTCTACGCCATCGTGGATCCCGACGACATCACGAGCGTCTGGTTCGTGGCGCGTGGCGCGTTCGTGCAGACCAAGGTCGATTACCAGCGCAAGACCTTCCGCATCATTGCCGCCTACACCATCCCCAGCCTCTTCGGCCAGCAGGGCGGGAACTGGGCCATTCGCCGCCACGACGGCCAGATGTATTTCTGCCGCACCGGCGGCCAGCACAAGGGGCCGGCGATCTTCCGGCTTGATCAAAAGAACAACCGCATGGTGCTCACCACCGTCGGAAACTCCGTGACCAGCCATGACAAGGAGAACGAACTCAACGGTCAGCCTTTGCTTCGCCAGTTGTACGAAACACGAGAGGGCGAACGATGGATGTGGACCGACTTCAACGGCGACGGCACGCCGCAGCCCGACGAGTTCAAGTTCTCCCCCACCTACACCCGCGGCCAGGGCTGGTTCATCGACAACGACTTCACCTACTACTACCATCACCAGACCGACAAGCTCGACCTCGTGTGCATGTACAAGCTGCCCGTTCGCGAGTGGACGAAAGCAGGCGTGCCGGCGTATGACTGGGCGGACGCTACCCTTTTTGCCGAAGACAAGGGCTGCGCTTGCGACGTCTGGCGCGACGACGACGGAAACGTCTATAAGGCCTACAACTCGGATGGCGTATTCAACAAGAGCTTCGGCGTAGGATGGTGGAGCCCGCGGTGCGGCATGAACCGCGTCGCCAAGTGGAACAAGGCAGGCAAGCCCCAGTGGACCGTAGGCCGGCACGCTCCCGGTTCCAAAGCCTTGCCCGGAGAGATGAAGTACATCTGGGCGATCGTCGGCTCGGTGAACGGCAGCATCGCCGTGATGGACGCCGAAGACAGCATGACCCACGTATGGGACCAGGATGGCCTGTTCGTGGGCCGGCTGCTTGAGCGGCCGGTGATCAGCCCCGAGTCGCCGCGCGAGGCGTATGAGCTGTGCTACGAGAACTTCGCCGGCGCGCTTCGCAAGGACGCCAAGACCGGCGATGTCTACTACTTCGGCGGCGGCAACAACAACATCAATGTCTTCCGCATTACCGGCTGGGACGGCTGGACCCGCCAGCACGGCACGGTCCAGTTGCCGGCGGCCATCGCGGCGACCCTCAAGGCACGCGCCGACGCCGAAGCCGCCCGCACCGACGTTGCCCGCATCCCGTTTCTCGACGTCAACCGAATCAAGCTTGACGGCAAGCTCGACGAGTGGATCCAGTGCAAGATCACTCCCTTCGAGATCAAGGACGGCGAGCAGGTGCTGGCCAAGGCATATCTGGCGTACTATGCCGAAGGGATCTTCGCGGCGTTCGACGTGAACACCAACACACCGTGGAAGTCGGCAGCCACACCGCAGCTCGCCTTCCAGGGCGGCGCGGCCGTTGACCTGAGCTTCGGCCCCTTCGAACCCAATCGGAAGGCTGCTGGCATTGGCGACCTGCGCGTAGTGGCGGCACCAGTCGGAAATGACGGGCTGGCGTTGCCCGTCGAGTTCGTGCCGGTGGTCACCGACGATGAACGGAAGAACCGCCTCTCGCCCGCCACGTATGAAACCGGCAACGGCAAGATCACTTTCGAGAACGTGGTGCCGCTGCCGAAGGACTGGGCAGCCGCGGAAGCCAAGCCCGACGGCTCAGGATACGTGGTGGAGTTTCGCACCCGGCGCACCACGGCGATGGAGTGGAAGCCGGGCATGAGGTTCAGGCTCGACGCCTCGGTGATCCTCGCCAATCCCGAGGGCACGCGCAGCGCGATGCGCCTGCCGTGGCACAGCCGCGACCCCGGCGACATGGCAGTGCAGGACACGTATTTCGAGTCGCTGCTCCGTCCCGCCAACTGGGCAGAAGCGGTGCTCGAGTAAGTTTTCGGGAGAACGATCTCTGGTGTGACAGTATCCGGATTCTGTTGTTCATGGCACGCTCGTCAGGCTGCGGATGAT
>DATKYA010000526.1:0-4043 GCA_035528775.1 Planctomycetota bacterium
GGCGAGGCCGAGCATTTCCCGGGGCGTCTCGTCCCCCGAAAGCAGGACGTCGGGATCCTCCTTGACGTTGAAGATCTTGCCGTCAGCGATCGCCCGCAGATACATCTCGGCTTCGCCGTCCGGGTCGAACGCCGGCTTCCACTCCCGCTTCGACAGCGTCGCCCGCATCGACTGGAACGTTGCGAGATGCTGATCTTCCATCGCGGCAAGCTCGAGCAGCAGCTCCCGCGTATCGGCATCCTTCACCAGGGTCGAGGCCCGCCGGTAGAAGCGAGCACCGTTCTGCTCGATCTGCTCGGCGATCTCGAAAACCTCGTCAGCATTGAATGGAATGGTCATGTCGCTCTCCAACTCAGAAGATCGTGAACAGGATGGACAGGATGGGAAGGATGGAATCGGATATCCTCTTCATCCTGTCTATCCTGTTACCTCTTTACGGTGCCGGCTCCGTTGCGGCGGCTGCCCGCAGCAGCACGCGCCCGCCCCCGGCGTTCACGTAGGCGAAGAATTTCGCCGCATGCACCAGCTCCTCCTGGGCCTGCACCTTCATCCAGTTGGCAAACCCGCGGAGGTTGATCGATTCAAAATACGCCGCCATCGACAGGTACAGATATGACGAATACAGCTCGGCATTGACCTGCGAGTTGATTGCCTCACGCGCTTTTTCCTTGAGTCGCACCGTCGCGACGTGATTCCGGCAAAGATTCCACAGAATTCCATTTTAACGAGATTGGGGGGGTTCTTCAACTACTATCTCGAGAATTTCGCGTTCCTTGCGCAAGATTCCCAGGTGCAGTGGACCAAGTGGACTCAGTGGACCAAGTGGACTTGTTGCCCCAAGCCGCTAGCCCCAAAGCCCAAAGCCCAAAGCCCTATTTGGTTGCGGCCTTGGCCGCGCTGTGTTCTTCCCGCGAGAAAGGATTTGACATCCTCAAGGTCGGTGGCACAATGGCTTGTGTCCAGCCTGAAACTCGGGCATTAGGGACGATTTGCGGGTGTGGGGAGGGCGTTACGGGCGAAAAGGCTGCGGGCTGCGGGCTGTGCGGTTCGGGATCAGGGCTTGGGGCTTGAGGCCGCAGAAAACGGCACACGCGTCCACCGCCTCCATTCCGTCCATTCTGTCCATCAGTGCGAGTACCGAGAAAGGCGTTCCGGGGAAGGGCGGGCAACTGCGGACGCGGCGTCCGCCGCCCGCCCCAACTGCAGAGATTCCGGTAAGACGTTCTGCTGGCGAATGAGGGTCGTCAATGCAGATGTGAATGCGATAGCGAACGTCCGTAGGGGCGGGCCACTGTTGCCCGCCCGCTTGCGTCCGCGACGCACGCTGTCCGATCATCACCGCATCACGCCGCACTCTTCATCGATCCTCTCCACGTACTCCTCCACGTCAAACTTCCTCCTCATCCCTCCCTCGCTCATGTATCGCACCTTGCCGAAGATCGGGCGGGAGGGCCACGGGCGGTCGTGCTTGCCGAAGCACCACGCGACGCCGGTGAAACCGTTGGGATCGCGGCCGTCGAGTTCGTACTTGTTGTTCAGACGGAGTGCGATGGCGAAGGCATCCTCCACCGGGCGCACCCATTCGAGGATCTTCTTGCCCCAGTACATCCGGAGGTAGCCGTGCATCTTGCCGGTGCAGACCATCTCCATCTGGGCGGCGTTCCACAGGGGATCGCCGGTCTGGGCGGATTCGAGCTGTTCGGCGGTGTAGACGTGCTCGCGGCGGTCGGTGGCGTGGGCGTGGAGGTCGCGCTGCACCCACGCGGGCAGGCCGGCGAACGAGTCGTAGTGCGGGTTGTAGTGCACGAAGTTCATGCTCAACTCGCGGCGCACGATCAGCTCCTCGAGGTAAACGTCCATCCCGGCGCTGCCGGACTCGGCGACCTGCAGTGCGATGGCCAGCGGCGAGATCTGGCCGAAATGGAGGTACGGGCTCATATTCGACAGGCAGCCGGCGTTCGGGTCGTTTCGGTCGGTCGGGAAGCGGTCGAGCTTGTGCTTGATGAACTCCGCGAGCAGCCGGCGGGCGGGCGACGTGCCGCCCGTGAACCCGGGGGCCGGGCCGACGCTCCGGTCGATCCGCAGCTTGCGCAGGGCCGCGTCAACGTTGCTGATGTCGAACGACGCGAACTCCATCGGCATCGACGGCACGCGCGGGCGCGTCTCCTTCAGCGGCACGAGGTAGTCGGCGACCTTGCGGTGGATCTTCGGGCGGAACGTGGCGGCGGAATATGCCTCCTTCGGCGATGCCTCCTCCACGGGCACTATCACGTCGGTCTCCACCTGCACGATCGGGATGCGGAGATGGAATGGTGGGGAGGTGGAGTGATGGGGCGGAGGGGTGGTGGGGAGATGGGGCGAGGGGATGATGCCGGCGACGTGCTCGCGCCAATGCTTCTGGATTCGCAGGTAACCGGCGTCCATCACGAGCAGGCAGGCTTTGCGGGCAAGTCTCACGGCGCCGATCTCGGGCGACTGGTGCCGCACGACCATCCTGATCCCGCGGCGGGCGAGGGCCGCCTGCGTTTCGCGCAGCCCTTCCAGCATGAACCGGTAGTGCCGCAGGTTGGCCTCGGGGAAGGTATCGGTGATGCCGAAGAACACGACCACCGGCTTGCCCAGGCGGTTGGCCTCGCGGATGGCGTATTCGAGCGCGTGGTTGCATTCGGCCCGCTGGGACGCCTGCATCCAGTACAGCACGTAATCGCCGCCGGCGGCCGGGGGCTGGCCGTTGATGTGCCTGATTCGGGATTGCTGAATAATGATGGTTCCCTCCGAACAGAGCAGGATGCTTGATGTCGGCCAAGCCGCAGCACGCTGTAGTCTCGTCACAAGACGGCTACGGGTGCAACGGGGCGAGCTTCTTCAGCCGGTGTCATCAAACTCCTGCTCTGTTGGTTCTATCTTCCTTGTGGCTGCGGCGATCTCGGCCGCGAGGGCGTTGGCCTTCGTGGCGGCAGCGGTGATCTCCTCGAGGATGCGTGCGACCTCCGCGGCGATGGCCATGCCTTCCTGTGCGTTCTTCGTTGCTTCCTCCATCAGCGCCGATGTGTTCCTGACGGCCTGCGCGGCCTCCATCGCGGGCGTGCGAGCGTCATCAGCCGGGGCGGACGAGTCTGGCGGAGCCTCGCTGGCGCCGACGGTCTCGTCCGTTTCATTCAGCGGCAGTTGCTCCGCGACCTCGCCGATCGCCTTGACGATCCGGGCCGTCTCGGTCATGGCTTTGCGAATCTCGTCGATTGCTTCATCCATCTTCTCCATGGTTGTTTCCTTTCCCCCGGGGACCGCTGGCATATTAGTGGCTTATACTGGATTATCGGAGAGAACGCGCCGGCGAGTCAGTGCGGGAATGCCTGAATGTGGGGTGCGAATTCCCTGAAACAGGATGGACAGGATGAACAGGATATTCGATCGCATCCTATCCATCCTGTCCATCTTGTTCAGGATCTTTCAAACTGGATGCCGAGCGTTTCGCCGAGTGCGCGGGCCTTCGTGATGGTCTCGTCGTATTCGGCGACGGGATCGGAATCGGCGACAATACCGCCGCCGACCTGGAAGAACGCCCGGCCGCCCCGCATCACGATGGTCCGGATGGCGATGTTGAAGTCGGCGGAGCCGTCGGAGCTGATGTAGCCGATGGCGCCGGTATAGACGCCGCGGCGGGTCGGCTCGAGCTCCTCGATGATCTCCATCGAGCGAATCTTCGGCGCCCCGGTGATCGAGCCCCCGGGGAACGCGGCCCGCAGCAGGTCCACCACGTCACTGCCGGGGCGGAGGTCGCCCTCGACGGTGCCCACCAGGTGGTAGACGGTCGGGTATTCCTCGAGCACCACCTTCTCGGTGACGTGTACGGAGCCGTAGGTGCAGACGCGGCCGAGGTCATTGCGCTCGAGATCGATGATCATGGTCAGCTCGGCGTTGTCCTTGGGGCTTGCGAGCAGCTCCTGGCGCATGGCCCGGTTGAACTGCTCGTCGGCCTTGCGTCGTGGCCGCGTGCCCTTGATCGGGCGGGTCTCGACGTGCCAGCCCGGCGACCGGCCGCT
>DATKYA010000527.1:0-3272 GCA_035528775.1 Planctomycetota bacterium
CGGGCGTATTCCTGCGGTCGTTCACCTACCGGATGATCTCCGGCATCATCTTCGCCGCGATCTACATCTACCGCGGCCTGGCTGTCGTCTGCTACACGCATGCGTTTTACGACGTGCTCGTGGTGATGATGAGCGTGGGAAAGTGAGGAGGTGGGGTGGTGGGGTGATGGGGTGAGGAAGAGAAGAGGAACATCGAACGCTCAACTCTCAACTGCGTGAACGAACGATGAATCCCGGTCGGGAGGCGGAAGCCCGAAAAAACAATGAGCGCCCAACGGGGCTTGATCACCCGGAGGACGCTCATCGTGATTCTTCCTTCAACGTTCGGTGTTCGACGTTCGGCGTTGGGCGTTCGTTTTCCTCTTCCTCGATGTTCGCTTTCTTCTTCTTCCTCTTCCTCGCCTCCGCTCACGCCGGCTTCTACAGCAGTCCATCCACCGTCATGATCCTCGCCACTTCATCGGGGTACTTGGCGATGAAGGCGAGCTCGTCCGGCTTCAGGGGCATCTGGTTGTGAGCGCTGGCGGCCTGCACGAGCTGGAGCGTGCGGCGGCCGTCGTCTACCTTGATTCCGAGGCGGTCGAAAACGTATCGCATGCCCTTGGTCCCGCCGTATTCGCCGGTGGTGATGATGGTGCCGGTTTCCTTGAATTCGACTTCGCCGCGCCCGAGCTCTTCGTAGCCGTAGAGCTCGTAGTTCTGGCGGTCCTTCAGGACGCCGTCGGCGTGGATGCCCGACTCGTGTGCGAAGGCGTTTGCCCCCACTCCCACCTGGTTGATGGGGATGGGCAGGCGGAAGGCGTCGGCCACGTAGTTGCAGATTTTCCACCCCCACTTCAGGTCGATCTTCTCGTCGAGGACCTTCTTGTCTTTCAGGCCGCGGCTCTTGGTGGCGGCGAGGATGACCGACACGAGGTCGGCGTTGCCGGCGCGCTCGCCCATGCCGTTGATCGTGGTGTTGATGTAGGCGTCCACCCCGGCCTCCAGTGCCCCCATCGCGCCTTCAATCGAATTTGCGACGGCGTAGCCGAGGTCGTTGTGGCAGTGGATTTCGATGGGGAGCTGCACGGCCTTGGCGAGCCGCCGCACGCTCTCGTAGATCGAGAGCGTGTGGTCGTAGCCGAGCGTATCGCAGTAGCGGATGCGGTGGGCGCCGTGCTGCTTGGCGGCGCAGGCGAACCGGAGCAGGTAGTCCTCGTCATAGCGCTCATCGGTCCGCGAGGCATCTTCGGCGTTCACGCCCAGCGACTCGATCCCGCCCTTGATTGCGGCATCGACGGCTTGCGTCATGATTTCCATCACGTCGTCGCGGGTGAGCCGGCCGCCGAATTTCCCGGTGGTCATGATCTGGGAGGTGGAGATCGAGATGTTCAGGTGCTTCACGCCGGTGAGCTTGAGGGCCTTCTCGACGTCGGAGGCCTGGGCACGCGTCCAGCCCGACAGGATCATGCTGCCGAAGACGCCTTTCTCGCGCAGCCGCAGGTTTCCTTCAATGTAATTGCGCTCGCCCTCCAGCGACGGGAATCCGAACTCGCTCAGGTAGATCCCCATCTTGCTGAGGTAGTAGTTGACCATCGTCTTCTGGAGCTTGGACAGCGAGATGCGAGCAGTCTGCACGCCGTCCCGGTTCGTGACGTCGATGATGTAAACCTTCGGCATGTGAATCTCCGCGGGCTTGATGAGCGCTCGCGATTCGGAATTCAGAACGCGGATCGTCCGCATCAGGATCAAGATGATACTGAGATCAATTGAATTATAGTGGGAGCTGGGGACGCTTGCAATGGAAATCCGGAGGGAGCTGGGGGCTTTGGGCCTAGGGCTGAAGATCAGAGCCCATTGCGTCCATTGCGTCCACTATCCGGGATTCATCATTCATCATTCATCATTCTTCTTGCGGCTTTCTGGACATCCCCGCCGATACATGCCGATACACAAGAGGGCGTTTCGGAGAACGCAGGGTTGCTGCGACCGGTTCGCAGATTACGCGGCACCGGAATGCCGAGCCGCGCGGGGGAGGCGCAATGAAACATTCACTGCTCGTCGTTGACGATGAACCCGGCATCGTGGAAACCGTGTACCACATGTTGAGGCTGGACTACGACGTGTACACGGCCACCTCGGCGGCGGAGGCCTTCGAGGTGATGAGCGCGCACGAGATCCACATCGTGATGACGGACCAGCGCATGCCGTTCATGACCGGCGTGGAGCTGCTCGCCAAAATCAAGGGCAAGTACCCCGATGCCATCCGGATCCTCTTCACCGGCTTTGCCGACATAGACGCCGTGATCGCCGCGATCAACCAGGGTAACGTCTTCCGCTACCTCGCGAAACCCTGGAACATGGACGAGCTGCCGCAGGCAATCGCAGCGGCCGCCGCGGAATACGAGAGGATCGTGGCGCGCAAGGAGCTGGCCGAGAAGCTCAGGACGGTAGCGGTTGCGTTCGGCAATGAGGCATTCGTGACCCCCTCCCTGATCTCGGCCATCGCGGACGTTCTGGGCAAGGCGTGCGCCGCCTGTCTGGCGGGCGAAGGACGCGAGGCCGCCCGGCGATGCGTCTGCACGATCTCCGCCGAGTCGGAGCGCCTGATGAAACTCGTGGCGAGCGCGCTCGATATCATCATGCGAGAAGAGCCTCCCCTTGAAATTCCGCTCAAGGACGTCCCCCTGCGCGAGCTTCTCGAGCCACTCCAGCAGCAGCTCGCACCGATCACCGCTGCCCGGCGGATCACGCTCCGTGTGGAGGGCGACCTTTCACTGGTACTCCACGCGAACCGCGAGCTGGTCAGGGCCATCCTGCTGACTCTCCTCAGCAACGCCATCCGGTTCAGCCCCGACGGCACGACCGTGGAGCTGCGTGCGGCCCGCCAGGACGATATGGTGAGGCTGGAAGTGCTCGACAACGGAATCGGCATCCCCGACGCTGACCTGCCCCACATTTTCGAGTCGTTCTTCACGTCGCAGAACGAGACGCGCCCGTTCTCGGCATCATGGGAGTTCGGCAACCGCGGCATCGGCCTGGGGCTGACCATCGTGAAACGTCTCGTCGACCTGCTCCACGGCAGCGTGGAACTGAAAAACAGAGAGGGCGGTGGGACCATTGCGGCCGTTCTCCTTCCAGCCGCCGGAGCACAACAAGCGCGATGAAACGCTTACCCGAGAAACCATGGGACAGCGGCTACGCGATCAGGATCGCGATCACCTTTGCGGTCGTCGGGTACGCGTGGATCGTCGCTTCCGAATACGCCATCGCTGCTCTTGTGCAGAGCAAGG
>DATKYA010000528.1:0-3757 GCA_035528775.1 Planctomycetota bacterium
CTTCACTTCTTCCTCGCGCCCTTCTTTCGTCACCGTAACGTTCATGCCGGCGTCTGCTCTTTCCAGAGGAGCTGCAACTCCCGGTGCCGCTCCCCGGGATCGATGACTGCAAGGATCTGGTAGACGCGGCTCCCGCAGAGAAACCGCATAGCCGGCGTCACCGCGAGCACGTATGGGATGCCGCTCCCGCCCGTCACCTCCGACTGCACCTGCTGCGCTCTCAGGAGCTCGCCGCCGCGGAGCGGCTCGACGCTTCCCCACACTTCGGCGTGCGTCGTCCACGTCGGATCGATGCCAAAGGTTGCACTCGGCACCAGTCGCTGGATCGTCAGGCGATGCCGGCGCGCTCCCGCTCTCATATGCCCCCCACCCGGTCCAGGCCGAGCAGCGCGTTCACGGCGAATGCTACCTCTTTGACCTCTTTGATGTCCGTCGCCTCCCGGTGCTCGTACAGGTGGCCGGCCAGCAGCTTGATCGCCGTCCGGATCCGCTCCGGCACATCGGGGGCCAGATCGCCATAGCCCGTGGTGAAAGTCACCACGATACCACTCAGTGATTGCAGGGTCAGCGTCGGCCAGTGATGGCCATGGATCGGAGTGACGCGGGCCTTGTACCCGCGCGGGTCCACCTGGTACTCGGTGGGAAGCAAGAGATTGGATAGGCCGTCGGTGCCGTAGTATTCGATGCTGTCTACCAGCTGCAGCGGAGGAAGCGGCACATCGATGATTTCCGGCCACACATCCAGCGCCCCCTCCCAGGTCTGCGTGATGTAGGCTCGATTCTGGTTGCCTTCGCAGTATTGGCGGGCTGCCGTGATGAAGCCAGATAGCAGCGTGTTCTCGATGCTCACGGAGGCGCGCAGGATGAACGACACGCCGAACTCGCATACCGCCCCGGCTACGGTTGCCACGGCGCGCACGTACCGCTTGCTCCCGGTGTAGGCGAGCTCATAGGTAGCCTCATCGTTGGCCGGTGTCACCTGCGCGAAGGCTCCGCTCACCACGTCGATCCAGGCCACGCCGTCGATCGACTCCTGGAGCTTGACGTCGACCGCCCCGCCCCCGCCGCAGGTGCCGGCCGCGAGAATCGCGAGCACGGAGTAGCCGAGCACGTCGACGGCCGCGCCCTGGAGGCTGTAGCCTGCGGCGATCACATGGGCACCGGCGAGAATCGTCTGCTCGACGGCGAGCGCGGCGGCCAAATCCCCGGTGTCGATGCGTAGATGATCTTTCAGCTCGGCCAGCGATACCGGCTCAATCGTCGGCGGCGCTACCTGTAGGAGTCTCATCCTCCACCTTCTTCTTGCGCGGCTTGTACGTCCGCTTTCGCGTCTCGGACGGCGGCTTCACGGCCCGTTCCGGCTGCGGTGCGACGGCGCGTTCCGCCGGCGGAGCCGTAGCCCGCTCGGGATCTACCATCCCCACCAGTCCCATGCTTCGCAGCCTTCCGGCCTGTACCAGATCCGGCTCCGCAATGATCTGGCCGGGCATGACGACCCTGCCGTTGAACCGAAACGGTCTTTTCACTCTGAACATCATAGCGACCTCCTTACGGCAGCTTGCGCGTGACCACGTAGCTGATCACGGCATCGTTCTGTGGGTCGGCGTCGAACTCAAAGTCGATGTATCCATACCCGGGTGCCGCGCGCACTCCGATCACGGTACCGGTGCCGGGATCCAGGATGCTCCATGTCAGCAGGTCGTCGGGCTGGGCCCCGCGCACCGGGATGCGGATCACAGCACCGTAGTCCGCGTCCGCACTCGCCACTTGGTGGTTAGAACCAACACCGTGACAGGTTGCGTCCGCATCGTGGCCGTTAGCTTTTGCCTTCAGATCGTTGAGCCGGGTGATGCAGGTCTGGAGATTCGCGGGGGCCGCAGCCGATGCCAGCGAATGATCGCCCCCCTCTTGCGCCGCATGATAAGCCCAGGGGCCAGGGCCAGCGATCTCCGCATCGGCATCATGCGTATCGTAGCTGGTAAGCATTTCCGCCGTAAGCGCCAGAAGCGTCGGAAGATCAATCGCCCCCCGGCCCACGATGACGTTCACCGTATCCGGTGCCGTCGTGTGATCCGCTATGTCTGCGTATTGTTCGTTGAGCTGTGTCCGCAGATCGTTCGCCAGTTCGATCGCCGACTCGAGCCCCGCGATGTTCTCCTCCCGGGAGGTGACTCTCCGGGCCGTGCCGTGGATCGCCTGCCAGGGTTCGGGGGGCACCGGACGGTAGACGGGCCCCGTGATAAACCCCTGGCGATACAGGGTCAATGCTCGGCCAAGCGACAGCTCTACCTCCCAACCGGGCTGCTTGGTGATCCCGTCGATGTCCCTGAATGCCACCGCAACCGTATATTTTGCCATGGTTCCCTCCTCGGGAATGGCGGGGAGGATCGATCCCTCCCCGCCTTCGGTTCGTTACGCTACGGCCTGCGGCACCGGCGCATAGCGGGCGTCGCCCCGCACAAGCGCCCCGGCTGCGATGACGGTCCCCGCGTTCGCCACGGGATTGTCGATGACCGCCACCAGATTCGCGGCTCCCGGAGTGAGCTCAGAAGCGTCCACTTCCAGATAGGCCACGGCCTGCAGGGTGAGCACATCGGCGGCGATGATTGCGGTCACGGTGTTGGTGGTTGTGATCGTCTCTTCTCCGGCAACGCGCGAAATGATGGTTACCACCGTGCCGGCCAGAACCGCTGCAAACAATCCTGGCAGCAGAGTGTTGATCTCGGTGGCAAGCTGAGCTGCGGTGTTCCACACTCCCGTGCCCGGAACCCCCGCGCCAGCCCAGGTGAACACCACGCCGTTGATTGTGATCGCGCCATCGGCAGAGGCTGCCGTTTCGATGCTCAGCACCGCTGCGTTGACCGATGCCGTGATGTGCTGAAATGCTCGCACTCCCGGACTCGCGGCCGCGACTAGTGCCGCCAGGGCACCGGAGGCGGCAGGCGCCACGATGCTATCGTCCACCACCCCGAAATCCAGCACGTCTCCCTCCCGCAGGTTCGCTGAAATGATCAGCGCTGCGAACAACGCCTTGCGTTCCCTGCCCAGCGGGTAGGGCCGGCTCACCACCTGCGCAGCAGGCGCCAGCGTGGTCGGGACGGCGGCGTTGTCGATTTTCAAGACTTCGCCCAGAAGCTTCATGTTCTTCTCCTTGCTTTATTACGCGGAGGCCCGGAGGCCTCCGCTATCTGTTTCTCCGTGCCGCTTACTGCAGCACCACGAACGGGCTGACCTGGGTCACGCCGTCCTCGAGCAGGAGCGGACTGTTGAGCCAGGGCTGGCCATCCACATTCCAGAATCCCTTGATGATCGTCTGGTTGCGGGTGAACCGAGGATGCTCCGAGGCCGCGATGGTCAGGGGGGAGCCGTCCTTGATGAGGTAGTAGTTCAGATCCGCCAGGATGAGGTCTCCCTGCGCCCCCAGCACCGGACTCCGCGGGTTCAGGATCAGCGGAATGCCCAGGAGGGACATCGGCATCCCTTCCCGCGCCGAAGGCTGCCATACGAGCTGGCCCAACGGGGTGACCATCTGCATGAGCTGTGGCAAGATGGTCTGGGAGCCGATCCAGATCTGGCGCCCGCCGCCCATCAGCGCCACCGCGAACATGTTCACCACGTCCGCGTAGGCGATGGCGCCGACGCCCGCCCGCACCACGTTGATGCTCGCCGGGTGGCCGATGACGCCCAGAGGCTGCCCGATCCCCGTCCCGGTCAAGAACGCCTGGTCTTCCGCGGCGTTGATCGCTCCGCGGAGCAG
>DATKYA010000529.1:0-6860 GCA_035528775.1 Planctomycetota bacterium
TCCGGACTCGCACATGCCTTCGGATAGACGAGCATGGGAGTGCCGGCAGGTCCGATCCGAAAACCGAGCCAGCCGGTACGCCTATGCTCTGCCACGGAAGATTATAAGCATAATGAGGATGCGGTGTCAAATCAAGGAGAAACCGGCGTTTGGCCGGTGTATGAGTGCGGCGCCAGTCAGCTCCCGGCTCTGAAAAAACTCACCGCCGTGCTCCCGTAATCGCGCCGGTCCGGGCACCGCAGGCTCCCGAACGTCTCGGGCACTTTCGCCCCGGATGCGTGCTCCAGGATCACAAGTCCGTCCGCCGCGAGCAGTTGCGGCGCGCCCAGCCGCTCCATCAGGCGGGCGATGCGGCTGCCGGGCTCGCTGTTGCGGCTGAGGCGGTACGGCGGGTCCAGAAAGATGATGTCGAATGGCTCGCCGGGCTGCGCGTCGTCGTCCGGGAAAGAAAACGCCCCGGCGACGACCACGACGCCCTGCCCGGTGAGGCCGGTCTTCTCCAGATTCTCGCGAATGGCGGCCACGCAGGAGCGGTTGTTCTCCACGAAAACGCATTCGCGGGCACCGCGGCTGAGCGCTTCGATTCCGAACGCGCCCGTGCCGGCGAACAGATCCAGCACGCGGGCATCCGCCACGCGACCGGCGATGATGTTGAAGATCGCCTCCCGGATCCGGTCGGCCGTCGGCCTGACCTCCCCTCCCTTCGGGAACGCCAGCCGCGTGCCTCGTGCGGTGCCGGCAATTATCCTCAGTGTGCCAGGGCGGCGCATGTGTCTTGTCAGCCCTCACCAGCGGGAAAGCAACGAACGCAAAGACCCCATGAATTATGAATGAAAAAAGCAGAGCTCATCCCGCGCCCTTCATTCCTCGTTCTTCATTCATCATTCCTCATTCCCCACGGTGCTCCCATCGGCTGCATCGGTGCCTCCGTGGGCTGCGACCGCATGGCCACCTGGCTCATCAGGCTGGACTTGATGGCTGAAACAACCTTGTCTGTCAGTGATCGCATGCGCAAGCCCTTCTTGGACTCCCAGTGAACCACCGCGGAGCCGACGATCTCGCCGGATTCGACGTCGAGGATGCGGATGCGCAGGTCCTGCACCACGCGCGTGCCCTTCGGCGCAGACTGCGAGCGAGTCACGTAGCTGCCAAAAATGATCCCCTGCACGCTGGCAAGCTTGCGGAGCTTGTCGCGCGTCGCTGGGTCCAGCCGGTCCGGGAGCCGATCCTGCTCCTCGAATACCCACTGCACGCGTTCGCGCTCCACAAACGTTACCTGTTGGTCTCTGAAGGCCCTGGAAAACTCGGCCATCACGATCTGTTCCTCGTCGGGCTGCAGCCCGGTAACCGTCATCCTTTGGTACGTGCCGAGGGCGGGCCGGGTGAAAACGCCTTCAACACGATTGGTCGACGAGCATCCCCCACCGAGCGCGGCAAGAATGCACCCGGCGATGCACGGGATCATTCGGCTTGCAGCAGCCTGCTTGAGCTGGGACAGCGGCAGCATAGCGACTCCTTTTCATTATGGTGATCCGCCGGGACGCTCCGGCGAATTCCGTATGACGGCCAATTGTAGTGGCTCGCGAGGCCAAAAACAAGGCTGAATCAGCAGCGGCAATCAGCAGCGGCACCGGTAGTGCACCGAGGGAGCATACAGGCTTCGCCCCCACGGGCTGGCGCCGGCTTCGGAATACGGTTGCATGTCGGTGCCTGATGGCGTATTATCGTATGGTGTCGTACATGCATCACGGGATCGCGCCGGCGGAGCTCGCCACTCCCGTTTCTGCTTTTCGGCCGCTCGGCGGTGCCGATGATCATTATATGGCACCAGCACTGTGACCGTTCGGCCGTCCGTGCACCGGGCGGCCGGGGATGCCGCATGTCAGCCAGGGGAATTCAGCAGTGAGCCAACTGAATGCCGCCTCATCCGATAGCCGGTTGAAAACCGACCTGGCGTTGGTCTTCGGCGTCGTGCTCGTGCTGTACCTCGCCACACTGTCGCGCATGCTCAATGCCTCGCACGACAGTGCCGGCTACATCAATGCGATCGACGCCGGCAAGCTGTTCCACCCGCACCAGCTTCTGTTCATGTGCGTGTCGCGGCTGTGGATCGGCCTGCTGCGGGTGTTTTCGCCGTCGATGGACAGTGCGCTTGCGGCGGCTTCGCTCAACACGGTTTTCGGCGCGCTCACCGCGGCCGTCGTGCATCTGCTGCTGCGCAAGCGCCTGGGATTGAACCGCGCGGCCGCATTCGCCGGCACCGCGGCCGTAGTCTTCTCATACGGTGTGTGGCTGTACAGCGTGTGCCTGGAAGTGGATGTTGCCCCGCTTTTCTTCATGCTCTGCACGCTCTACCTCATCACCGGAGACGCGACGGGGAAATCATTTGCACTTGCGGGAGTAACGCACGGCTTCGGAATGCTCTTCCACCAGGCCCAGGTGCTGTTTGGCGCGGTGGTGCTGCTGGCCGCGATCCTGAAGCGTCGAAAGGCCGCGCAGCCGGTCTGGCGCCTCCTCGTACTCTACGTGCTCGCCGGCACCGTGGTGGTCGCCGTCCCGTACCTCTCCGTGATGCTCCTCTACTTCAAGTTCAGGTCGCCGTCCGACGCCTACCTCTGGATGACCGGCTACGCGCACGTGCAAGACTACTGGTACCCGGTGAACCTCGGCACGATCAAGATGATCATCGTGGGGCTGAGCCGCTGCTACATCGGCGCCCAGTTTACCTTTGCCATTCCCGCAATGAAGGCAATCTCGGGGAAGGAAACACCGTACCAGATGTTCATGATCCGCAATATGAGCACTGCGGCCGCGTGGACGTATCTGTTGCTGTCAGCGGCATTCGTGTTGCTGCTGGCGGGCAGCGTGCTGCGGCGGCTGCGGCAGATCAGGGCGGTGTGCAGCCGCCACCGCGACCTGATCCTGCTCGCTGCTGCGTGGTTCGTCGCTTACGCAGTATTCTTCGTGATGTGGGCACCATGGAACCCCGAATTCTGGCTGCCGCAGTCGGTGTGCTTGTGGATTCTGTTCATGGCCCTGTGGGCGGAGCCGAAGGCTGCGACAAGCGCGAAGCCCGCAATCCTGATCGGAGCGCTCGCCGTCATCCTGTTCATCGTCAATCTTTTCGGCGGCGGCATCGGCCTGATGCGCCACCGCCAGAACGACTACTACTACACCAGCGTGCGGCCCCTGCTCGACGTGATGAAGCCCGGGGACCTCATGATCACCGCCTGCCGCCACAATACCCCCGGCAGCTACCTCGAGCATTTCGGAGGTGCCCGCGTAGTGGGGTTCTTCGATCTGGATGTGCACGACAGGCCGGCCGACGAGGTGATGCAGCAAATCCGGCGAATGATGGATCAGACCCTCACCGCCGGCAACAAGGTTTTCGTCGTCCAGGACGCGGTCGAGCCTACCGAGGAATGCCTCAACCTCTACGGCGAAGGCACGAAGCAGATCGCCACACTATGGGCCGACTACCGCGGCGGCTGGGAGGAAGTGCCCGCGGTCACGTGCGTCTACGTCATATCGCCATGATGGGCTGCAGGCTTCAGGCTGCAGGGTCCACGAAATGACGACTCGTCCGCGTTCGGAAGTCAGGAAGATAAGAAGTCAACGGTTAAGAAGCCGAGAAGGGAAGAAGCTGGATACAGGTACAAGAAGTTGAGAAGATAGGAGGAAGGCCAGATCAGAATGTACTGGGGTTGTCTTCTTGTCTTCTTATCTTCTTATCTTCTTGACTTCTTGACTTCTTGACTTCTTCCAGGGGATCCGTGAATGTCCACCGCGCAGCCCGACGCATCCAAAGCCGGCGTGCCGCTCATCTCGATCGTTGTTCCCGCTTACAACGAAGCCGAGAACATCCCGATCTTCCATGAGCGAGTGACCGGGGTCCTCGAGAAGATGGATGTGACGTACGAGATCGTTTTCATCAACGACGGCAGCCGGGATGATACCCTGGACAGGATGCGCGCGCTGGCCGACAGCGATCCCCGCGTGCGCGTGGTCGACCTCTCCCGCAACTTCGGCAAGGAAATCGCAATGACCGCCGGCATCGACGCCGCGTCCGGCCAGGCCGTGATCCCCATCGACGTCGACCTCCAGGACCCGCCCGAGCTGATCCCGGAGCTCCTGGCGAAGTGGCGCGAAGGCTATGACGTCGTCTACGCCACGCGCCAGGAACGCGAAGGCGAGACTTGGTTCAAGCGAGCCACCGCCGGCCTCTTCTATCGCCTGATGGAGAAGATCACCGCGATCAGGATTCCGCGCGACACCGGCGATTTCCGCCTCATGAGCCGCCCGGTGGTCGATGCATTGCAGGAGATCCCCGAGCGCCACCGCTTCATGAAGGGGCTGTTCAGTTGGGTCGGATTCCGCCAGGTGGGCGTGACCTACCGCCGCGAGCCGCGCCACGCCGGCGAGACCAAGTGGGACTACTGGAAGCTCTGGAACTTCGCGATCGAGGGCATCACGTCGTTCAGCCACATCCCCCTTCAGATCGTCACCTACTTCGGATTCCTCGTCTCGGTCGTCGCGTTCTTCTACGCGATCTTCATCATCGTCCGCACGCTGCTCGTGGGCGGCGACGTCCCCGGCTATCCTTCCCTGGTCACCATCATCTTGTTCATCGGCGGCGTGCAACTGATCGCCTTGGGAATCCTCGGCGAGTACATCGGCCGCATCCACGACGAGGTGAAAAGCAGGCCGCTCTACATCGTGCGCGGCAAGCATGGGTTCGGCACCGACGCGCGCGTTGGAGCACGGCCGAGGAAGAAAGAAGACAATTAACATGGATGAATGGGATAAATGGGATAAGAGGGGAGAAACTCCTCCGTCTGATCCTTCCTCTCCCTTTCATCCCATTCATCCCTGTTAACATCTCTTCTGTGAGGCTCGCTTATGCAGAATGAGCTCTACCACCAGATGAGTGCTCTCGAGGACCGCCACTGGTGGTTCGCCGCACGGAGGCAGATCGTATCGCAGGCGATCACGCGGATCGCGAGGCCCCCGGCGGCCGCCCGCATTCTCGATGCTGGATGCGGAACCGGCGGCAACCTCGCCATGCTCGGCCGGTTTGGCCGGGTTACGGGCGTCGAACCCGACGACACCGCCCTCGAGCTTGCACGCGGGCGCAACACCGGCGCCGAGATCGTCAAGGGCATGCTGCCCGACGCCCTCCCTTTCGACGACGCCACCTTCGACCTGGCCGTGCTGCTCGACGTGCTGGAGCACGTCGACGACGACCGCGGGGCACTGCGGCGGCTCGCTGCCTTGCTCAAGCCCGGCGGCCACCTCGTGCTCACCGTGCCGGCGTTCCGCTTCTTGTGGAGCGGGCACGACGAGTCGCACCAGCATCGCCGCCGCTACCGTCGCCCCGAGCTTTCGGAGAAGATCGCCTCGGCCGGCCTCCGCGTACGGTGCATCAGCTATTTCAATACGTGGCTGTTTCCGCTGATCGCAGCGGCGCGTGCGGTGAAGCGGCAAAGCGCGAACCGCCGGTCGAGCGACCTCTTCCTGCCGCCGCCGCCGGTCAACTCCCTCCTGCGGCTTCTCATGGCCAGCGAACGGCACGCCATCGGCCGCATCAGCCTGCCAGCCGGGGTGTCGCTCATCGCGTGCGCGGCGAAGCCTCCGGACGATAATCCCTGACGCCGACGAGCCGGTGGCCCGGCATGAGACCGAAGGCTTTGGGGGGTTGAGCTTTGAGAATTGGGATTTCGGGCTTTTGGTTATTCGCGAAGTCGGCACACCCGTCCACTGAGTCCATTAGGTCCATTCAGTCCATCAGGGGCGGTGGGATGTCTGTGCAGCGAATGATGGTCAACGTTTTGCGGCAGGACGCCGCCTGGGCATGCTCCCCTCGACCGTGCTGCCCGCAGCGATGCAGCCTCGCACGCACGATGCCGGCATCACCACGCAGTTCCGCTCCAGGATGGTGCCCGGGTTCGTGACCGAATTGCAGCCGAACTTGCAGCCGTCCCCGATGATCGCACCGACCTTGACCAGGCCGGTGGGATGATCGACATCGCCGTCGTGCACGATCACCTCGGTGCCGTTCACCTTGTAGTTGGCGAGCTTCGTGCCGGCGCCGAACATCACGTTGTTGCCCACCACCGAGTCGCCGATGTAGGTGAAATGCCCCGCCTCCACGTGGTTCAGCAACACGCAGCTCTTCAGCTCGGTAGTATGGCCGACCACGCAGTTGTCGCCGATGACCACGTTCTCGCGCAGGTATGCGGTGTGGCGGATTTCGCAGTTCTTGCCGATGATCGCCGGCCCCTTGATCAGCGCCCCCGGCTCTACGACAGTCCCTTCGCCGATGTAGATCCTGTCGCTCATCAGCCAGGCTCCGTCCATCACGTGGCCGCGGATTTCCGGCGTCAGCGTGGCCGCGATGTAGTCCTCCAGCCGCTCGCCCAGCACCTCCCACACCAGCTCCGCACCCTCGAAAATCTCGCGGAAACGAAACTGCTCCAGGTCGAAAAAGTTGGTCGGACTGAAGTTCATTCCTGTTCTCCGATGGAACATGCAGCAAGAGATGATGGGATGATGGGAAAGAGGCTGTTCACCCGCTCTTCATCACTTCATCTCTTGATCTCTTCTTCATTCTTCATCCCGCCAAGCTCGACGATCCTCCGGTGCAGGATGACCGCCGTGCGGTCGAGCATCCCATGCTTTTCGGCGAGCGTCCGGGCCGCCGCCAGCACCTGACTCTTGCTGTATCGCGACGACACGTGGATCAGCAGCAGCCGCGTCACGTTTGCCGCGGCTGCCAGCTCGATCACTTCTTCCATAGCCGCGTGCGTTTCGTTGCCGCGGTCGTCGGGCGTGAGGAACGTGCAGTCGTGCATCAGCACTTC
>DATKYA010000530.1:0-2982 GCA_035528775.1 Planctomycetota bacterium
CGCGCTCAAGCTGGCAAACGACGGCATGGTCAGGATCAAGTCGAAGCGCGTTGTCGTAGGGCTGAACGGCGTGGCGGTGATGATGGATTTCTTCCCGTTCCCCGTGCAGAAGCTCACCGGGCAGATCGAGTGGAACGGCGACGCCGTGACGGTGAACGCGCGCGGCAGTGCCGGCAAGACGCAGGTGGAAGCCGCCGGCGAGATCAGCCTGGCGAAGGAGCCGATCCGCGAGACCTACAACCTGACCGTGAACGTGCGCGAGATCGACGTTGATGACCGCGTGCTGAAATCGCTGCCGGAGGAAATCTACGGCGTGCTGCGCGACCTCAACCCCGAGGGAACCGTGGACGTGACCGCGCGGCTGAAGCTGGAACCGGGCGACACGCTGAAGGTGACGCCCGTGGCGGTAGTGGCCGACCTGCGCAATGCACGCGCTACCGTGAAGCAGTTCCCATACCCGGTGCAGAACATCTCGGGGAGAGTGGAGTGGAACGACGGCATCGTGAAGGTGGCGGGCGTGCGCGCCGCATGGGGGGAAACCGTGGTGGACGTGTCCGGCGAGATCAACACGAACGATCCGACCGGGGAAAGCACGAACTCCACCATCGTTGTCAATGCCCGCGGGATCGACCTCGACGACCGACTCCGGCGCGCGCTCGACGAGCCGATGAAGGCCACATATGATGCACTGTCGCCATGGGGCAAGGTGAACGCCATCTGCGTGCTGTGCCCGAACGCCGGCAGCGTCGACGATGTGATCCAGAAGCTGGTGATCGAGCTGGACCGCTGCGAGGCTACGTACTCCGGGTTCCCCTATCGGCTGAAGGGGCTCACCGGCAAGGTGACGGTGAAGGATGAGGTGGCCTACCTGGAGAACATCACCGGCTATTCCGGTGGAAGCACCGTGCGGCTGTCGGGGCACATCTGGACGGGCAACCCGGCGGATCCGATGGAGCTGCGGGCCGAGTGCGACGAGCTGGCCATCCAGGCGCGCAGGGTGCAGTTCGACAGCTACCTGAAAGACGCCATGTCCGACGACTGGCGGACGGTGTGGGACCGGCTCCAGCCCGAGGGGACGTTTGACGCGAATCTGCTGCTGTCGTGGCTGCCGGGGGGCACCGTGTGGGTCGACGACGGCAGCAGCATTACGACCCGCGATTCGTTCCTGTCCGGCTATCGGATCCCCGATGCGGTCTACCCGATTCGCATAGACGACGACTTCATAACATTCAAGCAGTTTCGCGGAGTGCTGTATGGCGGACAAGTGCGGGGCGAGATGCGCTTCGCCAGGAAAAGCGACCGGTTCGTCAGCCAGCTTGTATTGTCGAACGTGGACCTGAAGCAGTTCCACGACGAGCACGGCTTCGAGTGGGACATCCGCGGCGAGCTGTGCGGCACCGTGAACCTGTCGGGGCTGACCAACGACAAGAACTCGCTGGACGGCAACGCGGAGCTGCAGATCCGCAACGGCCAGCTCGCCAGTATCAACGTGGTCGCCAGCATGGTGATACAGTTGGTCAACCTTCAGTGGACCGGCGGCTCGGCCATCACCGACATGGACGTCGTCTGCAAGCTGAAGGATGGCAAGGTACATTTCGGCGATGATCAGAAGGACGAGCGGGGAGAGATCCTGCTTTCTGGTCCGGGCGTGCCAATTGCCGGTGCCGGTACGATCACGCTCGGCGGCGATATGGATCTTGTATTCGTTACCAGCAAGGAGTCCAAACAGGGGCTTTCCGCTGTTCTTCGGTCGATTCCGCTGCTTGGAAAGGTTTGGGGGCTGATCGACGACAACATTTTTGCGGCAATCCGCGACCAACTCATTAAGGTGAAGGTGACGGGCAACGTGATGGATCCCGAGCCAAAGGTATCAGCGCAGCCGCTGGTCGTGATCATCGGGCCGGTGAAGTCGTTCTGGAAGGCGGTGTTCGGATCGTCCGCTCCGGAGGAGACGAAGCCGGATGCGTCTACAACGCCAAAACAGTGAAGCGGATTTTCGGACGGATTTGCACTGGCTGCTGTGGGAATTTCCTGAATTTCCACCGGCCGATTGACGATAAATAGCTAGGCTTGGTACCGAAGGGCATCACACCGGGTTCTACTTGCCAGTCATCTTGGGCCGTCAGCTCAGATTCATCATCATGCTCGTTTTGATGGAGGAGTGATGTTTCCGGTTGCGGGGGCTTTGCCCTTGACAAATCCGGCCTGATCGTGTACTCTAGTAGGTGTTGTTGAGTGCCGACGCACGATCCGTGCCGGTTGCCGCAGTCCGGATGCACCAGAAGAGGGCGGGCAGAACATGCCCGAGCGATGCGTGCGACGATCGGTCTGCGAGGTGGTCATGAAGCAGTCATCGACGCATGCGATCCTGGGCCTGCTCTGCGTGTGTATGGCGTACGCAGCATGTGGAATAGCGTCTGCGGCCTGGGCGCAGGATGCGGGCGGGCAGTCCGCCGCCGGCCGGTACATCGCATTGGGCGACCGGTTGCGGGGCCTGATAACGAGCAATGGCATTCCGCTGGCCGACGCCGGCGTGAAAATCCTGTCGGTGACGACCGGCCAAACGCTCCTTGACAATTACGCGGACAAGCTGTTCGTTCCGGCATCGAACCAGAAGCTGGTGACGACGGCGGCGGCGCTGCACATGCTGGGGCAGGACTTCAAGTTCGAGACACCGCTGTACGCCCGGGGCAAACTGCACGACGGCGGGGTGCTGGCCGGCGACCTGATCGTCGTCGGCTGCGGCGGTCCCGACATCTCCGGCCGCAATCACGACGGCGACCCCTGCTTTCTGTTCAAGATGTGGGCGAAATCGCTGAAGGATCTCGGAGTCAGGGAGATCAGGGGCAACGTGATCGGCGACGCGAGTGCGTTCGACACGGTTGCGGTGCATCCGTCGTGGCCGGCGAACCAGCGCGACCGGTGGTACTGCGCACCGGTGTCGGCGTTGATGCTCAACGACAACTGCCTCGACATCGCCGT
>DATKYA010000531.1:0-3139 GCA_035528775.1 Planctomycetota bacterium
GCGGAGCTTCACGGCTACGTCTGCCCCCTGGTGTGTCGACGAGAGGTCGAGCGGGGTCAGCGTTCCCGATACCTTCCAGTCCATCCCGCCGCCCTTGATGAACCGTGCGAAGGTCTCGAGCGAGCCGCGCTCCGACTCCACTCCTACGACGAGCGTTACGTCGGCGGTCTTGCCCACGCCGATGATACCCTTGCCCTCGGCAAGCTCGAAGTTCACACCCTCGACCTTGACGGGCGACTCGAACACCGGCTCGAGCGAGATTGCTTTCGTCCGCTGATCGGTAACAGAGAGATAGCCGACGGGCGGCTTGTCCTCCGGTGGAGCCGGCAGCGGCAGGTCCTTGTCAGACAACGTCAGTCCGTCAGCATCGAGCTTCACGGCATCTGCGGGCAGGCCGTCAGCGGAACCGGCAAGCTTCAGCGTGCGGTTCTCGACACGCAGCGGGATCGCCCAGCCGTCGCCGGTTACATTCCATGAACCGTCGGGCAGTTCGATGTAGCGGAAGCCCGCACGCTTGTCGTAGGCGCCGGGGATCTCCCATTTGCCATAGTCGACGGGGATGCGCAAGTGGAACTCGGGGACGGCTCCGAATCGCGCCTCGAACGCGCCGTCGTCAGCGATGAAGCATTTCGGGGGCGACGCGAGGTGCGGGCCGGCCTGCACGTCGGAGACCTTCTTCGTGCCGTCTGCCGCCACCGTCAGCACGCAGTTCCAGCCCATCTGCCCGCTCACCCTGTAACTGTGGCCGGGCTGGAAGTCGCGCACCAGCGAGCCGTAGCCCATCCCGTGCCCACCGTTGATCCTGATGTTCGCATCGTCCACACACGCCACCGACCACGGGTCGTGTTCGACCAACATATTGATCTTCACCGGTTTCTGCTCCTCGGCGGACGCCACGTCCGCAGCGAACGCCAGCGTGCACAGCATGATGCACGCCGCGCTCACGATCAGAATTGCCAATCTCGTGCTCATGATCATTCCTTTCTTGTTCGTGCCACAAACCCACGTCTACGGTTTGATATCACACTTCACGATGCGCTGGTTGCCGCGATCGAAGACGGCAACGCGCAGGCCATTTGCTGCGAGCTGCGCGGGCTGGTCGAACGCGCCGACCGACGTGCCCGGCGCATCGGTCTGCCCGGTCTGCGCCAGCAGCTTGCGGTCGGGCAGGTTGAACAGCAACACGCGGTGGCGCTGCGTATCGCTCACTAGCAGGTAATCGCCGGTAATCGCGATGTGCAGTTCGTCGCCGAAATGCTCATCGGGTTTACCGCCCCAGGAACTGAGCCGCCACGATTCCTTGCAGGCATCGCCGGCCGGCTCAATCATCACGATGGCGTTTCCGTCGGCGACGGCAATCCGCCCCTGCGTCCACGCGGCAAGATCGCCGGGGGCCTTCAGCGTGTTCTGGCCGGCCCATGGGAGCTTGCGGACGTTCGAGTTGGCCTGGCCGTTCTCGCGGGCCTCGGTGAAGTACAGCTCACGATCGTTTTCGGCGGAGATGACGAGGCGCTTGTCAGACGTGACCGCCAGGCCGAGCGGGCGGGCCGGGCGCTCGCCCTCGAGTTTCGAGTACAGGATGCCGTAGCGTGTCGGCGGCCACGCCCACACCTGCATCGGCTCGGTGGCGCGGTAGGACTGCTTGATGCCGAACGTCCATCGCCCGTGGGAGGCAACCTGGCGGACGGCCAGCGTCTCGTGGAAGCTCTGTGCGTGGAAAGGCACGGCATCGGCGGGGTCGTCCCAGTGCCAGGCCTCCACACCGCCATACCACGATGCAAAAACCTCGTCGTCGGGAGTGAGGCCGATGGCGGTGAGGGCGATCGAGCCGTACCGCCGAGTGAACGTGATGTGGTCGCCGGCGAGCTCCCCGAGATAGATCGGCCCCGCCTGCGATGCGAACGCGAAGGTGCCGTGCGGCCCGGCCGCCGATATCGCCGCGACTGCTGCAGTCGGCGCCACCTGGCCCAGCCGGCCCAGCTCGATTCCCGGATTCCAGAACAGGTTTCGCGGCTCGGCGATGCTCACGGTGTTGTACTGGGCGGAATTCCAGTTGAACCCGAAAACGCCGCCGGGCACGGCGCACAGTCGGCCCCACATTCCGGGTCCTTCGCGCAGGATCTTGCCTGTCTTGTTGAGCGCCCACGTTTTCCGCCCGCTTGTGGCGTAGATCGTGCCGTCGGCGGCCACCTCGACGCCGTGCTCGGTGAGCGGCTGGGGCGTATCGAACAGCTTCTCGGTCTTGCCGGTGGCGGGATCGACAGCGTGCACTGCCGTGCGGCTGTCGATGATCGCCCTGCCATCGATGCCGTGCGAGCCGAGGCCCGTCGCGTACCAGAACTGGATCGGCGGATCGAGCTTCAGCGGCTTCATCGCGTCGTTGGCGGGATCGGCGTCCCGCCGCATCGCCATGAACTGGCCGGAATGGACGTTCGTCGAGACGATGTAATCGCCGATGACTGCCAGGCGGATGTTGTGGCCGAGATCGCCCATCCTGGCCCCTTCGATGCGGTAGGCTGTCAGCACGCGGCCGTCGAGCGACACGCGCTCCAGCCGGTCGGGCGCCGCCGTGTGCCACAGCGTCAGATCATCGTCCAGCGCCACCCCGCCCGGATAACCGCCTGGGAGCATCTTGAACAAAGAGTCGCCGGCGTAACCGCTGTTGCCGAGCACGCTGACTGGTCGCAGCTCAACCGCGCGCGCACCGCCAGCCCAGATGAGGATGCCCGCCGCAAACAGAATGGTGAATCGATTTCTCATACGCATGCCGCTTCTTCAGTCCGATGTTTGATGTTCGCTGTTCACGCTATTCAAGCACGAACGTTCCCCATTGCCGCGGCTCCAGGCTCGCCTCGCTGGGTACGTCGCTGACGATGCTGGTGTTCTGGTTGGACCAGTATGAACGGAGCGTGGTGATCTCGCCGGCGTCGTTGCCGAAGAGGACGCCGAAGTCGCCGCGAAGCCGCATGCCCTGGGCAGGCTTGACGCCGAGGACGGTCCACGGCACGACCGCCTCGATGGAGTAGTCGCGCTCGCGGCGGGTCACCCGCAGGCGCACGTCGGGCGATTCCGACACGCGGTCAATGTTCACGCTGCGCCAGGGCGACGCGAACCCGACGCCCTTCTCGATGCCGGGCAC
>DATKYA010000532.1:0-2643 GCA_035528775.1 Planctomycetota bacterium
CCCTTGCAGCTCACGGCGATGCGGAACAGGTGCTCCGGCACGTGATGACCGTCGCCGATGATTTCGACCGACACGCCCTTGGCGGTCAGCGCGCCCTCGAGGCAGCCGCAGACGCGCACCGGGCCGACCTTCTCCGCGCGCGACATCGCGTTGTACAGGTGCGTGACGTGCTGCAGGCCCCAAGACGCGTAGCGGTGCACGTCGTCCGCCGAGCACGCGGTGTGCCCCAGGCTGAGGAGCACGCCCGCGCGCGAGCTGTCCCCGAGCAGCCGTTCCCCGCCATCGATTTCGAGCGATGCCGTGACGCGGCGCACGATGCCGCTGTTCAGCCACCGCATGTACTCGGCGGGGTCGGGCGGCCGGCAGTGCGACATCGGGTGCATGCCGCGGTACTTCGGATTCAGGTACGGGCCTTCCATGTGCACGCCGAGCACGCGCGCGCCGCGCGGCGATTCATCCATGATTGATTTGGCCAGCCGGAGGTAGGCATCAATGCCAGCGGCGTCGGCCGCGCTCAGCGTCGGCAGGAATCCGGTCACGCCGTGCCTCGCCAGGAAGGCGCACGTCGCCCGCCAGTGATCGGGCAGCAGCTCCATCGAATCGTGCCCGAGCGCGCCGTGGTTGTGCAGGTCGATGAACCCCGGCAGCAGCGTTCCGCCGCGGGCATCGAAATCGCCCTTGGCCAGCCGCGGCGGAGCCTTCTGCCGTCCCACCGACTGGATGCGGCCCTTCTCGATCACCACCCGCCCCGGGTCGATGATGGCATGGTCGGTAACAATGCGAGCGTTCACGATTTGCATTGAGTCGAGCCCTTCTGTGGAATCAGCTTTTCGATCGTTCTGATTCTACCCGGGCAGCGGGGCCGAATCAAGCACGTAGGGGCGCACCGGTCGCCATTGTTCCAACACCCGTTTAAAATCGCCCCGCCGCCTGCTATAATCAATTGCTCGGAATCACCAACTCTCACGGAGACTCACACAAATGGTAGGCAAGGCACAACTGGCAGCAGTGCGGAATTGGGTCGGACACTTCACCTGGGCGGGCATCGTGTTGTTGCTGCCCCTGGCGGGATACGCCGCCTACATGGTGGAACGCGGCTCAAGTCAGACCGCCGATGCAGCATCCCTCGGCTTTTTCGCCCGCAGCCACGAAGACGCCCTCTGGTTCGCCATCTGGTTCCTCCTCAGCCTTCTCGCCGGCAAGGTCGTCTACCTGGTGTGGACGTATCTCCTCCTGCCGATCGCTCGCCGCACCCGCACCAATCTGGACGTTTCGATCCTGGAAGGCACGCGTTCCGCGGCACAGGCGGTGGCGGTGTTCTCCGGGCTGTACTTTACGTCGAAGATGTCATTTCTGAGCGTGAAGGAGATAATCGAGCACGTGGCGTGGAGGGGATACCAGGGCGCCGTGTACGTGGGGCTGGTGCTCGGCATCACTTGGCTGGCCTACAGCGCCGCCAAGTCATTCACCGAGTGGTACGCCAGGGAAGTCGCCGGCAAGACGGAATCGAAGCTCGACGACCAGTTTGTCGCCCTCTTCCGCAAGGTCGCCAAGTTCGTGTTTTTCTTCATCGGGCTGACGGTGATCTTCGACAAGTTCAACATCGAGATCACTGGCCTGCTCGCCACGGCCGGCGTGATGTCTTTCGCCGTGGCCTTCGCCGCACAGGAGACCTTGGCGAACATGATCTCCGGGTTCGTGCTCATGATCGACCATCCCTTCCAGCCGGGCGACCGCATCCAGCTCGCCAACGGCCAGCTCGGCGACGTCATCGAAGTCGGCCTTCGCAGCACGAAGATCATGTCGTTCGACCAGACCGTGATCACCATCCCCAACAGCGAGGTCGCCAAGAGCGAGATCATCAATTACGCCGCGCCCAACGCCGTCTTCAAGATCCGCTCCACCATCGGTGTGGCCTACGGCAGCGACATCCGCAAGGTCAAGGCGATCCTGATGGACATTATGACCAGCCACCCGATCGTGCTGAAGGACCCGCCGCCGTCCGTCTACTTCACGGAGTTCGGCGAGTCGTCGCTCAATCTCATGTTCATCTGCTGGATCGCCGACTACCGCGACAAGTTCAGTGTAGTCGACGAGATGAACATGGCGATCAACGACCGCTTTGCCGCCGAGGGCGTGGAAATCCCCTTCCCGCAGCGCGACCTGCACCTCCGCACCCCCGACTGGAAGGCCATCCGAGAAGCCATGGAGGAGAAGAGTTGATCAGTTGGTCAGTTGGCCAGTTGATCAGTTGGCCGGTTGATCAGTTGATCTGTTCATCCGTTGATCGCGGTTGACCAGTTCATCAGTGACCGGATCCACACGTGCACCGGCACGCATCCAGCCGCCGGCCATCGTTCTTCACTTCGACGTTCAGCGTTCGGCGTTGAGCGTTCGACGTTCGCTTTCCTCCTCCTCCTCCTCTTCCTCTTCCCTCTTCTTCGTGTCCCTTCGCGTCTTCGTGGTGAATCCACCCTCCCGAAAGCCGTTTACTTCCCGATCAGCTTCCTCTTCTTCTCCAGATATTCGCAGTAGTTCTTGTATGGGATATCCGGCGGCACCAGGTGATCCAGGTGCGGGATGAACCCGCCCTGTTCCATCAGCGGCTTGATGCGGTCGAGTTCGCGGTCGATCGCCTTGCCG
>DATKYA010000533.1:0-14190 GCA_035528775.1 Planctomycetota bacterium
CCCGATTCTTCCGGAAGATCGCCAGGCTTGTCGGAGTTCTGCACGTTCATATAATCGCGGCAAGTCGTGTCGCTGCATGTCGAACACGGATTAAGGCCCGATCAGCGCCCGGCAATGCTTCAGGTCTATGGAACCTCCACGATCTCCTCGTCGAATGAAGGCGGGATTGGCTCACCGTGCTTTTTCAGGCTTTCCAGATACAGAGCAATCGCTTCCTTGATATTCTCAAGTGCCTCCTGCCGGGTGGCACCCTGTGAAATGCATCCGGGCAGGGCAGGTGCTTCCACCACGAACACACCGTCTTCGTCTTGCTGGATGAAAACGCGGTATTCCATCATTTACTCCCATAGCTCGCGATCCGTCGTCCTTGTGTCCACTTGTCGTCGCGTCTTCGCGTCTCCTACGTGTTCTCCATCAGCTTCGCAATCTTCCTCCTCTGCGGCCAGGATGCGGCGCCCACGAGCACGAGCCCGCGCTTGCCGGGCACGAAGCACTGCTTCATCACGCGGTTGACGTCGTCGGTGGTGACGGCCCGGAGGTGTTCGACTTCGCCGGCCGGCGTGTCGAGCTTGCCGGGCTCGGCGAGCAACTCGCGCGCGCCGAACCACTCCACCAGGTCGCCCGGGCTGTCGAGCAGAAACTCCATCTGGCAGGCAACGCGGTCCTTCACGCGGGCCAGCTCGTGCTCGGTGATGCCCTTCACGGCCAGCTCGCCGGTCACATCGAGGATGCCCTGCAGCGTCGGCACCAGCTTCGGGCTATTGGTGCTGGTCATCACGTCGATCGAGCCGACGTCTGAATACAGCGCGGCCGACGTCGAGATGTCGTAGACCAGCCCCAGCTCCTCGCGGAGCCGTGCAAACAGCTTCGAGGCCGTCCCGCCGCCCAGAATATCGCACACCACCAGCACCGCCAGCAGGTTGGGATCGCGATACGAGCACGCCTTGTGGCACAGCTTCATGTAGCCCATCCGCGTGGGCATCTTCTTGTAGATCATGCGGGGGAAGCTGACGTTGGGGATGTATTCCGGCTCGGGAATCTGCACCTCGCCGCTGATCCCGCCAAACAGTTCCGCCACGAGCGAATCGACGTGTGCCGGGTCGAAGTTGCCCGCGATGGTCAGCACCATGTTCGACGGCACGAAGAACCGCCGGTAGTGCTCCACGATGTCGTCCCGGGTGAACCGCTTGATCGTCTCGTCGCTCCCGAGGGCGGAATAGGCGGTGGATTTCGTCGGCCACATCAGGTTGTAGGAAAGCTCGTCGAGGCTCACGCTGTCGCCCGCCACGTCGAGGTACTGGCTGATCTCCTCGATGATGATCTGCTTCTCGTTCTCGAGCTCGTTGGGGTCGAAGACGGAATCGAGCAGGATGTCACTGAACATCCGCAGGCCTTCGTCGAGGTGCCGCGGGTGGACGACCAGCGAGAACTCCGAATACTCCGGCATCGTGCTCCCGTTGATGTCGCCCCCGATGTTCTCGACCGCGTCTGAGATGGCGCGGGAATTCGGGATGTGCCTGGTGCCCTTGAAGAGCATGTGCTCGACGAAATGGCTGATGCCGCTTTTTTCAGCGCTCTCGAATCGCGGGCCTGATTTCACATACAATCCCGCTGCAACCGAGTGCACCGATGGCATGTGAACTCGTATCAGGCGCAAACCGTTGGGCAGCGTGGTCTTCTGATACAGGTTGTTCATTGAATAATGGATGCTGAACGATGAACGATGAACGCGTGAACAGCTCGACGACCATGATGGGCCGGGATCGCGGCTTGCGTCATCGTTCAGGATTTTCGGGAATATTCACCTGTCGCGGCTTCTTCGAGGTTGCCTCCTCGCGCGACTTGTCCAACTCCTTCTGCAATTTATCGGGGGTGAGTGACTCGCTGTGCCCGTCGACGCGGATTGCCAGGTGCTTGCCGTCGTGCAGCGGCTTGTGCTCCCACACCACGAGCGACTGCATTGAGAATTCCGCCGGCAGCCGGAAGTTCGCCAGGTTGAACACGAAATCGTAGCTGCACTGGATGCCGTTCGGCAGCATCCCGGGTTCCTGGTCCAGCGGGCACACCAGTATCGAGATGTCTTTCAGCAGGCCGGCATCGATCACTTCGTTCAGCGTCTTCGGATACTGCAGGTTCAGGCTCTCCTCGAGGTCCTTGACGATGAACCTGTTGATGGCTTCGTAGATGTCGATGATGTTCTGGCGGCACTGCTCGTTGGCCGTGAGGTCGCCGGCCTTCTGCTCTCGCTGCTGAGTGATCTTCCGCTTCTCGGCGGCATCGGACAGGTACGCGCAGGCGATGCCCAGCAGGTTGAGGTCGCCGGAAATCCGGATGGCTCCGTCCTTCTCGTGTGCGGCGAGGCAGGTCGAAGCGTCGGGCGCGAGGGCATCGGCGAGCGTCGAGTTGCGGGCCTGCAGCAGTGCCGCTGCGTTGGCGAGCAGCACGGCGGCCGCGCCGTTCCTCCGCGCGTCGGCGAGCAGCGGCGATGCGCCCAGATTCGCGGGCGCGGCAGCGGCGTCGATGGCAGACGTCAGCCCGGCCTTGCCCCCTCCGACCAGCAGCGTCTTGCCGCCCAGTGCATAGACCGCATCGCCGCCGTCCGGCGCATACACGTTGTAGCCCTGGTGGCTGCTCCCCGTGAGCTTGGTCAGTACATTCAGCTTGTCGATCGAACCCTGGAGCCGCTTCGTGTCGGGCACCTCCGCCGCGACCATCAGCGAGTCGAGGCCGAGCTTCTCGACCGGCTTCGGCATCATCACGGCGAAGTGCGGGCCGAGCGCCGCGAGGAAATCCTTGGCAGGATCCAGCCCTGCCGCGGCGAAGATGGCCTGGATCGGCTGCTCCTGCTCGGGAAACAGCGTCTTGAAAAGCTGGTTCCAGACCTGCTCGAGTTTCCTGCTCGAGAATTCAGCGTATACTGGGCAGTCGCCGGGAGCGAACGCCGCGAGGGCACCATCGCCGGGCGGACCCGACAGCACCGCCGCAAGCAGTCCCTCCGCTGCCATCGAGCCTGACAGCACGTTGGCCTGCGGGTCGAGCACCGCCTGCACGAAATGGATGTCGCCGAGCGATACGAGCCCGCCCAGGAGCTTCCTGCCGGCGAGGGCGTCATCGTTCTTCGGTGCGAAGTAGACCCAGGTCCCCTCGCCGGGCCGCGTAGCGAGCGCCTGCACGAAGGCAGGATCACTGGCGAGCGAACCGGGCGTCTGGTTGCGCAGCCGCTTCAACACGTCCTGCACCAGGTCGTGCCGCGAGCCAATCACGGCATAGGTGCCGTGATAGCCGACGAATACCTGCTTGTCGAGCTCGCCCCGGTACTCCTCGATCAGGATGCCGGCGAACTCCAGCGTGTTGGCCGGCTTCGCGGTGGATTCCTCGCCGAGGAGCTTCTCGCGGGATGCCTGGTCGTCGAGGACGGCGATGACGACGGGCGGCTCGTCGCCCGGCTCCGCGAACGCGAGATGGATGGCGCGGGCGCGGCGAGCCACCTGCTGCACGTCCATCTCCCGCACGCCGAACTCGTTCGCCATCAGTTGGCAGATCGCCTCATACGCGGCGTCGCACCGCTGCGTGGCCGTCGCCTTGTCCTTCCAGACCGGCTGGGACGCGAGGGAACTGACGAACTGCTTCGGCTGCAGGATTTCGAGATACAGCGCGGTCTTCGCCGGCAGGCCGGCGGCGATCTTCTGCGTCTCCGGGAACCGGTCGATGCCCACCTTCGCGGCGGCCGCCGGGTTCACCTTGTCGGGTGCCGGGGCGGGCGTGGCAGGTTGCTGTCCGGCATCGGGACCGGTCTGCGGGCGCTCGGCCGGAACGTCCGGCTTGATCTGCGGAACCACCGTCACGCGGTCCGGCCCGGATGCCCGGGGCTTCATCCGCGGGATGATCACGAGGGCGCACACGGCAACAGCCACGACGACCGCCGCCGCCGGAATGACCACCGCCAGCCGCACGCGGCGCGGCTCCGCCGGCTTGGGGATCGGCTGCGGCTGCGCTGCTGCCGGCGATTGCCCGGCCGCTGATGCCGGTTGCGGTTCCGGCGTGGCCGGCGCGTCTGAAGGCTGCTCAGCGGCCGCCGCAGGCGCCCTGGTGCCCGCCAACTGCTGCGCCGCTGCCTGCTCCGCCGTGGGAATATCCAGCACCTCAAAACAATGCGGGCACTTCCCCTTCTTGCCGGCAAACGCGTCCGGGACTTCCAGCTCCCGCGAGCACATCTTGCACGTGATCTTGATGCTCATGGTTCAACTCACCCTGCACGGTTGTGCGAAATGCTTATACTATATTATAGACCGCGCTCAAGGGGAAATTTGAGAGTTTTCCGGCGGCGAGGCGCAGGGAAGTGTGCAAACGTCTTGTGGGCGCGGTAGGGGCGGGCTTGCGACGTCCCAGGATTTGAGCGAATCAAAAGGCAGCCGTTGATCGCAATCTGACCGAACACCGGGGACGGCGCAATCGCCCGCCCAACCACTGGGTCGCCGTGTCGCGCTGGTTGCACATCAACCGGAAACGCATCAGGTGCGGTCCGCCCAACGCGAACGTCCTGCAGGTGGGCGGCCGATTCGGACGGCTTCGTTCGCGCCGCTTCTGACTTCCGGCAGTTGCACCGGAAAAACCTGGTCTTATGACGAATCGCGAACGAAGCTGGCCGAAGGCCGCCCCTACCTCTGCTGTGTTCGGTCTTGCGCGCCTGCAAGCTCGGGCGGACCATGGGCGCCTGTGGAGATGCCGGGATCACTGCTTGCCCAGCCACGTATCCAGCGAGCGCATGATGTCGTTGTGTACCGCCTGAACGGATTGCTCGGCATTGATGACGGTGATCTGCTCGCCGCCGGCGCGCATCAGCTCCGCGATCTCGAGGTAGTTTGTGCGGATGCTCTCGAGTTTCTCGATCTGCTCGTAGCGGTCGCGGTGGTGCCGGCCCCTGCAGATCCGGCCGAGGCAGACCTCCGGCTCCGCATCGAGCAGGAAGGTGACGTCGGGCGGCCGGCAGTGGGCGTTGAGCTGCCGCAGCCACGCGACGTCGCACTCGAGATGCTGGTAGGCGAATGATGAAAGATAGTAGCGGTCGGTCACCACGTGCGAGCCGCCATGCAGCGCCGGCTCGATCTCGTTCCGCAGGTGGTCCATGCGGTCGGCGGCAAACAGCAGCCCGTAGGTGAACTCTTCGCGGCGGCGGCCGGACTCCGGCGGCGACAGCGTGACCCTGCCGGCGAGTGCGAGCCGGATGAGCGAGCCGATCGGGCCGCGCGTCGGCTCGAACGTTGCGATGCATGGCTCGCCGCGGGCTAGCAGCGCATCCCGCAGCAGACCCGATTGCGTTGTCGTGCCGGTCCCGTCGATGCCTTCCAGGGCGATGAGCTTTGCATCCATGGTCAGTCCAGGTTCTCCGTCAGTCGTTTGACGATCATTGCGGCGGCGATGAACTTCACGGTTTGATCCGGATCGCCGAGCCGCCGGGCGAGCGGGGGCAGCGCGCGCGTGGCTGCGAAGTACCGCATCCCGTTCATCGCGGCCAGCCGCACTAGCGGCACCGGATCGTCCTGCAGCCGCTCATAATATTCGAAATCCTCTCCCGGCCTCAGCGACTCCAGGTAGCCGATCGCCTGCGCCCGCACGGCGGGATCGGGGTTCCGCGTCGCGTCCTCGATTACGTCGAGGTGCTTCCACTCGTGCATCTGACACAGGGCATAGGCGGCGGCGACCTTCACGGTCGGCTCCAGGTTCAGGAGCATGTCTTGCAGTCGCGGGATCGCCGTGCCCACGCCCAGCCTGCCGAGCACGTCCGCCGCCTGCGCACGCACCTCGGGCGACGGATGGTAGGTGGCATTGTTGAGAATCCAGCCGAGCGTGGGGCCGCGGCCCCGCTGCTCCCGGAACTTCATCGCCCACACCACCCGCTCGGGAATGCCCGATTCCGCCGCCGTCCTCGTGAACTCGTCCACGCGATCTATCCTGCCCAGCTTGAACAGAGCTTCGGCCGACGCGGTCCGCACCGGCCACTCCGGGTCGTGCTCGAGCCCGTATCGCAGGGAAGGCAGCGCGTTGAGGTTGCCGAGCTCGCCGAGGAACTTGGCCGACGTCACGCGGATCTGGGAGTCCGGGCTGCTCATCCCTGCAACGGCGGGGGCGACGGGTAGCGACCGCTCGCCAAGCGCGGCCAGCGCCAGCGCCGCACGCATTTCCACCTCGGTCGGCGTGCGTCCCGTCTCCCCGTGCTCGCGCGTCAGGAATGGCGTTATCGCGTCAGTCGCCGCGCGGCGGTCCAGCTCCCGGAGGATGTCCAATGCAGCGGCCACTGCCGCCGGGTCATCGTCGTGCAGCCGCTCGATTGCCAGGTTGAACGCCAGATCCGGGTCCGCGTATGACAACGCCCGCGTGGCCTGGAGCCTGGTATCTGCATTCTCGGACCTCGTGCCCTCGTGGAGCGTCGCCGAGGCGATCTCCAGCAGGATCACGGGATACAACTTCCTCCGCGTTACGTTCACCAGTGCCACGTAATTCCGCCAGGCCTGCTCCACTTCCCCCTGCTGAATCAGGCCCCGGAACTCAGTCCGCCTCGCCTCCAGTTGTTCGGGCGACAATCGCCGTCCCGCGCATCCTGCCATCGCCAGTGCGAGCAGCACGATGGACAGCTTCCTCATTTTTCCTCGCCTCCGGGAAGTTGGGGGTTATTCAGTGGACGCAGTGGACCAAATGGACGAAGTGGACGCAGCCACCACACGATCGTTCCACGCCCCCGCTGTCCGCCTCATGTTTCCACCATCGCAATCGCCTGCTTCGGACACAGGTGCACACACAGCCCGCAGCCGTCGCAACGGGATGTGATCCTGGCTTTCTTGCCGTGCATCTCGGCCGCGAAGTGAATGCACGCTGCCGCGCACGTCCCGCAGCCGCTGCATGAATCTTCGTCAACCCGCGCCACCTGGTGATGCTTTCGGTTCACCTGGTCCGTGTTCAGGATGCTGGAACCTGACACCTTGCCGCGGAAATCGGCGAGCCGCTCGTAGCCCTTGGCCGCCATCCATTGCGAGAGGCCCGCGTTCAGCCGGTCGATCACGTTGTAGCCGCACAGGTAGATGGCGGTGCAGACCTGCACGCTCGCCGCTCCGGCCAGCAGGTATTTCACCACGTCGTCGGCCGACGCCACGCCGCCGCTGGCCGAGATCTCCAGCGACGTCTGCGGCGAGATTTCGCTGATCCAGCGCAGCGGATACGAGATCGCCCACGGGCCGCCGTGCCCCGCGTATGCCCCATGCATGATCGGCCGCTCCGCGTCGATGTCGATATCCAGCCCGGTGAGGCGGTTGAAGATGACCACCCCGTCCACCTGCCGCTTCTCGATCTCCTTCACCACCTGCAGCGGCGTGGTGAGCTGCGGGCCGAGCTTCACCACCAGCGGCACTGCCACGGCCGACCGCACCACGTCCACCGCGTGCAAGAGGTTGTCCACCACCTGCCCGCCCGAAAACGTGATCGAGCTGTGCGGGCACGATATGTTCAGCTCGATGGCTGGCGCCCCGGCCTGCTCCATCGCCTTCGCGTAGGCGGCCCAGCCGGCGTCGCTGAAGCAGTTGATGCTCGGGATCACGGGAATGCCGATCTCGCGGCGGGCGCGCTCCACCTCCTGCGCGTAGCGGTCCGGCCCCCAGACGCTCGCCTGTTCGTAGGAATACAGCGTGAACGTCCGGTGTTGCTTGATGTTGTGGCGGAGGATCGCAAACCGGGGCGTCGGCGCGATGCGGCAGACTTCCTTCTCGAACAGCGATTTCATCACAATGGCGCCCGCACCCGCCGCCTCCGCCAGCTTCATCTGCTCGACGTTCTCCGACGCCCCCGACGACGCGACCACCACCGGGCTTTTCAGCGTCAGCCCTGCATACGATGCTTCCAGATTCGGCATATCAACCCCAGATACAGGATGTGCTCGTGTTTTCGAGCGCCTTTTTCAACACGAAGACACGAAGATACGAAGAAGAAAGAGGGCTCGCTGGTCAGAATTATAGTGCGCGCTGCGTGCAAGCGCAACTGGATTTTGCCGTTGATCGTTGGCTGTTGACTGTTGAACGTTGGTTGGACGTTGGACGTTGGACGTTCGACGTTCGACGTTGGACGTTCGATGTTCAATGTTCAATGTTCGATGCTCGTCCTTCATCGTTCATCGTTCATCGTTCATCGTTCTCCTTCCTCCCGTTTCCTCCATTCCGCACTTTCCTGTACAGCAGTCCGTATTCCAGGCTGTCCACCAATGCCTGCCAGCTCGCTTCAATAATATTCTCCGACACGCCGACGGTGCCCCACAACGTCTCGTTGTCGGTCGACTCGATCAGCACGCGCACCTTGCTGGAAGTGCTGGCGTGCTCGTCGAGGACGCGCACCTTGTAGTCGGTGAGGCGGATGTTTTTGATCTCGGGATAGAGCTGCTCGAGCGCCTTGCGGAGAGCGGCGTCGAGTGCCGCCACCGGGCCGTCGCCTTCCGCCGCCGTGTGGACTTCCATCTCCTCCAGCCCGATCTTGATCGTCGCTTCCGACTCCGTCGTGCCGTCGCCCCGCCCGTCGACGATGATGCGGAACCCCACCCGGTGAAACAGCTCGCGGTGCTTCCGGAAGGCCTTCATCAGGAGCAACTGGAACGACGCGTCGGCCCCCTCGAACAGGTAGCCCTGCAGCTCGCGCTGGCGAAGCTCCTGGAAAAGCTGCTGGATTTCCGGCGAGTCCTTGCTCACGTTCGGGTCGTATTCGCGGGCCTTGTCGAGCAGCAGGCTGCGGCCGGCGAGTTCCGACAGCAGCAGCCGCCGCGAATTGCCGACCAGCGCCGGGTCCACGTGCTCGTATGTTCGCGGCTGCTTCTCCACGGCATCGATGTGCATGCCGCCCTTGTGTGCGAAGGCCGAGCTTCCCACGAAGGGCTGGCGCGAGTCGTGGGCCTGGTTCGCGATCTCGGCCACGTACCGCGAAAGCTCGGTGAGCTTGCGCAGGTTGCCCTCGGGCAGGCACTGCTTGTGCATCTTCAACTCGATGTTCGGGATGATCACGCAGAGGTTGGCGTTGCCGCACCGCTCGCCGTAGCCATTGATGGTGCCCTGCACCTGTGTGGCGCCCAGCCGCACTGCTGCCAGCGAGTTTGCCACCCCCACGCCGCTGTCGTTGTGCGCGTGAATGCCCAGCGGCAGCTTCACCCTGGCACGCGCGACCTGCATGATCTCCACGAGTTCCCATGGAAGCGTGCCGCCGTCGGTATCGCACAGCACCACCCAATCAGCTCCGCCGCGTTCGGCCGCCGCGAGCGTCTGAAGGGCGTAGTCGGCGTTGTCCTTGTAGCCGTCGAAAAAATGCTCGGCGTCGAAGATCACCTCCAGCCCCGCGGCCTTCAGGAACGCCACCGATTCCTCGATCATCGCCAGGTTGGTCTCGGGCGAAGTCTTCAGCACCTCGCGGACATGCAAGTCCCAGCTCTTGCCAAAGATGGTGGCGGTCCGCACGCCGGACTCGGCGAGCTCGCGCAGCGCGGGGTCTTCGTCGGCGCGCATCGTCGCACGGCGCGTGCTGCCGAACGCCGCCAGCCGGGCGTGCTTCAGCGGATCCTGCCGAAGCAGCCGGAAGAACTCGCGGTCTTTCGGGTTGGAGCCGGGAAACCCGCCCTCGATGTAGTCGATGCCCAGCGCATCCAGCCGCCGGGCGATCAGGAGCTTGTCCTCGACCGACAGCGACACACCTTCGCCCTGGGCACCGTCCCGCAACGTTGCATCGTAGATTCTCACCCGGTCCATTGTCATTCTCCCATAAGGGCGGGCAACGATGACCGCTGCGGTCGTACGAAGACTCGACCCGCCCGTACACGTGCGAACGCACCAAAAAACAAAAAGGCCGCGGACAGCAAGCTCCGCGGCCGGTGCAAACAAAATCAGCCGCGAGGCTCGTCACGCCCGCGGCCGCCAGTCGATCCGGATCACGCCGAACGTCAGCGGCTCGCGGGCCAGCTAATGGCGATGGCCGCGATTCTCGCTATCCGACGTATGGCGATGATCCGATTACGGTTCATTGGTTTGCCCCAGAATTCAGCCTTTCCCTAGTATTATGCATCATGGAGCGGCGGATGTCAAGTCATTTTTCGTGCCTTTGCACTTGATATCGCGAGGGTTCGACAGTAAAATCCGCAATGTGGACAGGATCCTTCGGACAGGAGCACAACGGCAATGGCATATTCACCTTCCGGCACCGCCGGCCAAGCCGCGCGGATCGAGGTCGATGCAGCCCAATGCGGGCCGCCGATCTCGCGATGGCTGTTCGGGAAGTTCACGGAGCACCTGGGCTCGAACGTATACCAGGGCGCGTGGGCACAGATCGTGGTGAACCCGGAGTTCGCGCCCGCCACACGATGGGCGAAGGCCGATGCACTGCACAACCGCCTGTTGCACGATGGCCACACGCTCGATGGCATGGCTGCGGCAGACTTCAGCCAGTTCGCGCCGTTCTGGATGCCGGTGGGCAACGTGCGCGGCGAGCTTCTGTGCGATGGCGAGCGGGACGTCCAGCGACTCGCGCCGGCCCAGGAAAACGCGGGCCTGCGTACCGGGGTTTTCCTTCCACTTCACCGCGAGCGCACGTTCGAGCTGACGCTGAAGGCCCGCGTGAGGCAGCAGGACGCCGACAAGCAGAAGGCCGAACTTGGCGTGGTCATCCGCACGGCCGATGGCAAGGCGATCGCAAGCAGGAAGATCACGCTCGCCGCCGAATGGAAGGAATCGAAAGCGAATGTCACCATCCCCAAGGCCGTCGCCGCCACTCCCGGTGAACTGTTCCTGCTCGACTTGCTGCCGGACGCCGGCTCGATCGTGGACGTGTCGCGCGTGCTGCTGTTCCCGGCGGACAATCTTTCCGGCTGGGATCCGGACGTGGTGGCGTACATGAAGGATGCGCGGCTGCCGCTGCTCCGGTTTCCCGGCGGCAATTTCGCGAGCAGCTACCACTGGCGCGACGGCGTGGGCCCGCTCGACTCGAGGCCTGTGCTGCCCAACCGCGACTGGCCAGACGTGATCGAGTTCAACCACGTGGGCACCGACGAGTGGCTGAAGCTGTGCGAGCTGACCGGGGCCGAGCCGATGATCTGTGTCAACGCCGGCAGCGGCACGCCGGATGAAGCACGCGACTGGCTGCTCTACTGCAATGCGCCGGCCGACACGCCAATGGGCCAACTGCGAGCCGCAAACGGCCGCCGCAAGCCGCATAACGTCCGCATCTGGGAAATCGGCAACGAGATCTACGGCCACTGGCAGACCGGCTGTACCGACGCCGCCGGTTACGCCGAGCGCCACGTGCGATTCCACGACGAGATGAGGATGGTGGCTGGGCCTGACGTGCTGTTCATCACCTGCGGCTTCGACGAGGCGTGGAACGACGCGCTGGTCAAGCGTGGCGGGGCCACGGTGCGCTCGATCTCCCAGCACTACCTCATCGGCTGGGCCGTGCCGCAGGACGCCGATCCTGCCGAGGTCTTCCGGAAGCTGATGGCGTGGTCGGCCACGCTCGACCACGAAATGCAGAAGGCATGGCGGCCGATGGAAGCCGCGGGCCTCCCGCCGAAGCTCGCGATCACCGAGTTGCAGGTTTTCACCCGGCATCGCACCGTCCCGAATAACCAGACGCTCGCCGAGGCCCTGTGGACGGCCGACGTGATCAACGCGAGCATCCTCAGCCGCGGCAAGGTTGAGCTGATCACCCATAGCGCGCTCCTGAACCACGGAGGCGGGCTGCGCAAGAAGAAGGGAGTGGTCTACCCGAACCCGGTATGGTGGACCACGCACATCTACGGCACACAGGACGGCATCATCCCCGTGGCCGTGAACGTGCAATCCGCCGGATTCTCCGTACCCGAGAAGTGGGGCATCCCCGCGGCCGAAGCCCAGGTGCTCGGCGCCGCCGCGTTGCTCGGCCAGTCCCATGATTCGCTGACCACCTTCGTGGTCAACCGCGACCCGGAGCGGGCGATCGAGGCCGAGATCTCGATCGAGGGCTTCATCTCGAACAGGAAGGCCGAGATCGTCACCCTCGCCGGCGACACGTTCATGGCGGTCAACACGCTGGACTGCCCGGACTGCGTGCAGCCGACGGCCGCGAAGGCCAGTGCTCCGGGCGGGACAATGCGGCACACCTTCCCGGCTGCGTCGCTGACGAGGATAACGCTGAGGAAATAGAGGCCAATGACAGGCACTGCTTCCTGCAAATAGAATACCGTCCGAAATCGATCTGATGGCCGCACTGCCCAATCCGCGTTTCCGTAGGAGGCCCCATGGCGGAACTGCTGCCCGATCATCCAATCTCGCACGGCGGGATCAAGCCGCGGCTGCACCCACGGCTGAACGTACAGATCAACGGCCAGACGGCGATCCGCTACCTGCGGTTCCTCCGGCCCGTGCGGGTCGACCGGCTGGAGCTCGGGCGCATCGTGTATGGCCGGTGGATTCCGAGCGTGCCCACGCACCCGGCCCACCTGGTCATCTCGGTGCTCGATGGCGCCCGATGGAAGACGGTCCGCGAAGTCGACCTGCCGCCCGATCCGGTCACCGGCGGCGAGGGGCTGTCGCAGAAGATGTCCGTCGACGAGATGAACGCGAAGCTCGAGCAGGTGCTCAGGCAGCCGCCGCACGTCATCGAGCTGGGCGGGATCGAGACCGTTCACCTGCGTGTCGAGTGCGATCGCGAGCATCCCGTCTGGCCCAACCACGGTGAGTGCAACGGCGGGCCGTTCAGCGTGCCGTTCGGCATACTGAACCCGCTGCGTGCATTGGGCGAGCCGCTGTCGGACACGATCTGCAAAACGCCCTACAGCCCGATCATGTCGGTGGAACAGATGCAGCCGGAGGCCCCGCGCGGGATGCAGGTGCGCGATCTGCCGCACATGCTGCTGTTCGAGGGCAAGCACATCTCGGCCGGCTTCTCGCTGCGGCGGCCGTTGCTGATGCACCTCGGGTGGGATGCCCTCGGCGCGGGCCAGGCTGCAAGCAGCCGTCTGCTCGCGTCTCGCATGCCCGATGCGTCGGCGGCGTGCGCGTTCGCCGGGCCGGTGCTTCGCACGCTCACGGGCGACTTCCCCGCGCCGCTGTGGACCGGCCGCGCCTTCGTTCACGGCAACCGCGTTGCCTACCGCGATCTTCGCCCGATGCCCGGCCTGGTGATCGACGCCACGTTTGCGGTGGAACCGGACCGCCTGATCATCGAGCTTGCCCAGACGGCCGAGCAGCCGATTCACGCGCTCGAAGCCGACGCGTGGCGGCTGGTGTGGAACCTGCGGGCGGGCATCACTGGCGCCGCGGGTGTGCCCACGCTCGCTCCCGGCCGCAACGGTGACGTTGCCCTGCCCGCGTTCTGGGCGACCGATGGAGTAGGCTGCCTGGCCTGCCGCGTGCTCGAATCGTCGCCCGAGCCGCCGCGCCTGCAGGTCGAAAGCTATCGTCCGCAGAACTGCGTCATCGGCGGATTCGTGCTTGCTGATCGCGGCGAGGCGGGTGGCTCGCTGGTTGTGCCCGCCGGCACTCGCACGGCCACCATCGAGCTCGCCGTGACCAACCTCCGGCCGCGCGGCGCCGGGAGGAAGGCGAGCGACGGCATCCGCCGCCATTGGGCGAGCGTCTTCTCCTGCTTTCGCCCCGAGCACGGCGGATTCTCGAACAACGCCGCTTCTGTCAACTGCCACCTCTCGCAGGGTGCGCCCATCGAGATCGCGGCGTTCACCGCGCGGCCGAAGGGCGGCCCCGATCCCATCGAGCTGGCCCGTTTCACCATCGCCCGCGCCTTGCTCGACGGCGGCGGCTACGGCTACTGGCGCAACCTCTATCTCGATTCTGATCCCGTGCTCGTCTCCGCCGCCGGCCGCATCCACCAAGTGGCCCGCGACGACGCCTGGCTGCGCACGATTGAGCCGGGCCTGCTCGAGGCGGTGAACCGCATGGCAGCATCGGCCGGTGACGACGGCCTGCTCGTCTGCCGCGACCTATCCGGCAACTCCGGCACGTATCGATGGAGCACCAACGGCATGGACGTCGTCGGTTTCGGCCACGTCGACGCCTACGTGAACGCCTGGGCCTACCGGGCGTTCAACAGCGCCATAGCAATGTTCGACGACCTGGACCTGCCGAAGGACGCCGACCGCTGCCGTTTGCACGCCGACCGCATTTTCGAATCGTACGCCCCGAA
>DATKYA010000534.1:0-3360 GCA_035528775.1 Planctomycetota bacterium
GGCTTCGATCATATCCGCATCAATGTCAACGAACAGCACCTCTGGAACGAATCCGCCCAGCCCATCCGCGAGACCTTCGACCGGGTTGACGAGCTGCTGGACGCCTGCAGCGGCTTAGGCCTCAAGGCCGTCTTCGACCTCCACGTGCTGCGCAGCCACTTCTTCAACGCTCCGACGCGGCCGCTATTTCACGATCCCGATTGCCTCCAGCAATTCCTGGATTGCTGGCGGCGGCTTTCGGCGCATCTGCGTGGCCGCCCCTGCAGCATGCTCGCCTACGAGCTGCTCAATGAGCCGGTGGCCGACGATCCTGCCGACTGGAACCGCGTTTCCGCTGCCGGCATTGCACTGCTCCGTTCGCTGGAGCCGCAGCGCACTATCGTGCTCGGCTCCAATAGATGGAGCGGGCCCGATACCTTCGCCCACCTCGCCGTGCCCGACGATGACAACCTGATCCTCACGTTTCATTTCTACTATCCATTCCTGTTTACGCATCACGGCGCCTCGCCCGTCGCGGCGCCCTTCCACACCGGCCCCGTGCATTATCCCGGCCGCCCCATTGACGAGGCCGATCTCGCGAAGCTCACTGAAGAGCAGCGGCAGTCTGTTGCCGTTGGAAACGCCCCCGAAAACCGGCAGACGATGGCCGCTCACATGGCCGCGCCCCTGGCGGTTGCCGCGCGCACTGGCCTCCCGCTCTACTGCGGGGAGTTTGGCTGCTACGACAACGTGACCCGCGAGGACCGTCTTCGCTGGCATGCCGACATGGGCAGCATTCTAGCCGAAAAGAGCATCGGCTGGGCGGCCTACGCCTACCGCGGCCGTTGGGCCACAGTCTGGGCCGAGGGGCACGTCGACCGCGAGATCGTCGCACGTCTGATCGGTCGATAATGGTTTGCCCTGACGGCAACAGTAAGCTCTGCTGAGGATAAGCTGATGGGAATTCACGTAGAAGAACAAAGTGTGGTTGTGGAGTCGGCTCGGTTCACCGCGCGGCTTGACGGCGGAATGCTCACCAGCCTGGTGGACCGCAAGACGGGCGTCGAGTTCTGCCGCAAGAACGACCGCCTGTATCCCCTCGAGCTGCTGTACGTCAACAATGATGTCGTAGGTGCCGACGACGACCAGAAGGTCGCCACCAAGGCGATGTCGCCCTCCGTGGCACGCGTTGTCCTGAAGGGCGCGCATACGAGCCGCGAGCTGTTTGTGCGGCTTGACGATGCAACGGGCGACCTGTGCGTGCGGCCCAGCGGCCAGAGCAACCGCGCCGGCCTGCTGGCGGTGCGCTGGAGCGTCGCGTTTGCACGCGAAGCGTCGCTCGTGCTGCCGACCCGCAACGGCATGGAAGTGACTGCCGGCCAGGAGGTGCTGCCGGCGCCCCGCCATCGCTGGCCCAGCGAGTGGAACGCACAACTGGCCATCGCACAGCGCGGCGACGTCTCCATGATGATCCACAGCGAAGACACCCGCTTCAAATACAAGACCCTCGCCTACCGCGCCGACGATGGGCTGAGCTCGCTGGGATTCGAGAGCGAGCAGGCGGCGCCCCTGTCGGACAGCCGCACAGCCGGCGGCGTGGAATGGAGGATCAACACCTACGAAGGTGACTGGCACGCCCCGGCCGATCGGTATCGCGACTGGATGGAGCGCAACTATCGCCTGCCGGAGAAGCGGGCGGCGCGGCCGGAATGGGTGAAGAACATCACGCTGGCGGTTTCCTGGGCGAGCTCCAATCCTCAACTGCTCGATTCCCTCGCGAAAATTCATCCGCCCGATCAAACGCTCATCCACCTCGATCAATGGCGAACCAGCCGTTACGACGTCAAGTATCCCGAATACATCGCCACCGAGCAGGCGGTTGCCTTCATCGCCAAGGCCAACAAGACGGGCTTCAAGGTGATGCCGCATTTCAACTACTTCGCCTGCTGCAAAACGCACCCGCTCTACCAGAAGATAGAGAACTGGCACGTGCGCGACCTCGTCAAGAACGAACCGCAGGGCTGGTTCTTCCCGATCAAAGGCACGAACGATCACTACCAGATGGCCTACATTCACGCGGGCCTGGCTCAATGGCGGCGCGAGCTTATCGACAACGTTTCGGTCGCTTGCGACAACACGGCGGCACCCGCGGCCTTCCTCGACCAGACCTACCACGCGTGGAATTCCAACCCCGGCATCGTCGAAAACATGACAATGCTGGAAGGCTCGTGGCTGCTGCAGGAGGAGTTGGCTTGCATCCGGCCCGAGCTGGTGCTGGCCGGCGAGAATCTCACCGAGATCAGCTTTCAGCGAGAGGCGTTTGCCCAGGCGCATCCTGTCGGCTGGGGCAACATGCAGCCGCAGCACGTGCAGGCGGCGCATCCCATCTGCGCGTACCTGTGGAAAGGCCACAGCCGCCTGATCGGCTACATCGAGCTTGAGCCGTGGAACGAGAGGATCGATGTATCGGTCGACATCCACCGCAAGATGGGCGTGCTGCCAACGTTCGTTGCCCGCGAGCGTTCGGCGGCCGATCCTGATCTTCTCGACCCTGTCAAGAACCACGCCATCAAGCGCATCCTGGAGTGGGTGGAGCAGGATACGAAGGCCTGGAAATAGCGCAGCACGAAGCACAACAAGGAGCCAACAGCAGCGCACGCCGCGGCAGCAGCAGGTCGCGCCAGTGCCAACGACGCTGCGAGGTGGCCGATCGGTTCTGCGACCTCCTGGAAATCGCCACCTTCGCCACGCCGCTCAGGCTCCGATACACCTTGCCGTCGTAGTCGAAGCCCTTCGTCAGGACCCGCACCTCGACCAGTTCGCCTTTGTACTCGCGGACGATCGTTGAACCCGGCAGCGGCACGCGGTTGTCAGTCGATGTGTTCAGCTTGCCGGTTCGTGTCCTTTCCGGTGCATTGACAACTCTCAGCGGTGGGGGAGTGAGGCGGACATCGGATGTGGCTGCCAATTCCTTCGCCCGGCGTTTTGCGCGCTCGCAAACCGGGCTATTCGCGATGGCAGTTTTCATAGATGGACTTCTCGATTCCATGCGAGGCGAAAAAAAATGGGATTGCGCGTGCCTTGCATCCAACTTTTTGGGATGAGAGCCGAAAAATTGCTTGACAAACGCGATTTTCCGTGACATGCTTCTCACGCGAGCCGAAATTAAAGTATACACCTGTTATACGCTTCTGGTTCAGGAAGACGCTGATCATGGCCGGTATTACGCAGCTCATCCATCTCCATGCTCCGATCCAGAGCAGGATCGTCGACGACGTGCGGAGCCGGATCATCTCCGGCGAATTCCCGCCCGGCTGCCAGCTTCCCAGCGTGCTGGAGATGGAAAGAAACTACGGCACCAGCGTCATCACCGTCCAGCGC
>DATKYA010000535.1:0-5015 GCA_035528775.1 Planctomycetota bacterium
CCGGCTCCGCAGCAGCGGCCCAACGACTTCAAGAAGACCGACCTCCCCGCCGTGTTCATCGAGAACGAATACCTGCGCTGCTGCGTGCTGCCCGACATCGGCGGCAGGCTCTACGAAGTCTACAACAAGGCCTCGAAGTCCGAGGTTTTCTTCGTCAATCCCTATCTCGAAACCTCGCCCGACGACTTCGAGGGGGGCCACCCGTGGAACCTCGGTGGCGTGGAAGTGAACTTCCCCTACTTCCACCATGGCAACACCTACAACGACCGCTGGCAATGGGCGGCTGTCCACGATGAGGACGGCAGTTCGGGCGTGGTGATGAGCTTCACGTCGCGGCCGACGATGCAGCGGGCGATTTTCCGCGTGATGTTGCGGCCCGGCGTCGCACGCGTCGATCTGTCCTATCGATTCGAGAACATGAATCCGTATTCCTGGGGGCTGGCGGCGTGGATCGACACGATGCATCCGAAGACTGCCGAGATGGAGTTCATCATGCCGTCGCCGTGGGTGGCCCAGCACGGGCACAATTCCGGCCGCACCGACCTCCAGCCGTGGCCGATCCGCGACGGGGTGGACATCTCGTGGCAGAAGAACGTGACGGCCGGGCACGACCTGAGCGAATTCGGCTGGATGCCCCGCAAACGCTTCCACGGCTGCTACGACCACGCCGCCGACCGCGGGGCCGTGCGCGTCTTCAACCCCGAAACGCTGCCCGCCGCCAAACTGTGGACGCAGGCGATGCCGGTGTCGCCCGACCGCTACTACCAGCACTTCGAGATCTGGACGGCCACCTCCGCCGTGATGGAGGATCCGAAGCGTCAGCCCGAGCTGAGCGCCTACACCGGGGCCGATAGCTGGTTCCAGGCGTGGGGGATCGGCGGATACCTGTTTGCCAACGCCGACCTGGCGCTGAACCTGCGGCGGGAGCAGAACGGCTCGGTCTTCGCCGGCATCTGCGGCACTCGTAGGATCACCGGCTGCGTGGCAAGCTTCCTCGTCGGCCGCGAGACCGTCTACCGCGCGCCGTTCGACCTCGACCCGGCGAAGCCGGCGAAGTGGACGTTCGCCGCGCCCCCGGGCGACGTGGAAGTTGATGTGCTCGCACCCGACGGCTCCCTGCTCGCGCACTACGAGCGGATCGAGACCGAGCAGCCGGTCGAAAACTGGCAGATGAACAAGGACCCACGCTGGAAGGACGGCATCAACCGCGTCTACTACCTGGAAGATTACCAGGCGCTGTGGCGTCGGCGCGGCGACGGGGCATTCTTCACGCCCGCCATCAACGGCTACGCCGAGCTGCTCAAGAAGGAGCCGGAATCGGCCGAGCTGATGCTCGACCTGGCACGGGTGAACCTGAAGGACAGCCTGGTGCGCGTGGGTTTCCAGTATCAGCTGCCGGACACGGCTGCCGACGAGGACGCCGCAAAGCGCCGCCAGGAATGCGTGGCGACGGCCATCGGCCTGCTCCAGAAGGTGCTCGAGAAGGACTCGCAGAACGCCCATGCCCACTTCTATCTGGGGCTGGCGTTCGAGCGGCAGAAGAAGCTGGCTGCTGCGATGGATGAATACAAGGCCGCCCTCGCCTGCCCGGTGCCGGCGCCCGCCGCGGGCACGTGGCTGGGGCGGCTGCTGATCAAGTCCAAGCCCGGCAGCGCCGTCGATGCCGCCCGCTCCGCCGCGCAGGCATTCCCGCAGAGCTCGCGAGCCGCACACGTGCTCATGGCCGCCCTCATCGCCGATGGCGAGCAGAAGCAGGCGATCGAGATCGGCACGCGGCTGCTGGCATCCGATCCCGCCAATCCCGTCACCACCCAACTCCTGTCGGACGCATCGAGGAAAGCCGAAGCCAAGGCCTGGGCGAAGGAGACCGAGCGGCTGCTCGCCGGCAACGAGCAGGCGCGGAAGGAATTTGAGGATGACGTGGCGTGGGCAAGAGGCAAATGATGAATGATGAATGATGAATGATGAACGAAAGGCACTGCCATGAACAAGGCAAATGACAACAAGGCATGGCATTCCGCGAGCCATCGTGTGACGGATGCAACCGCATTCATCATTCATCATTCATCATTCATCATTTGGTTGCCGATCGTCTTTGCCATCGCTACGGTTGCCCCCGTCCGATCTACTGCCGACATCCTCCCCGCCATCGCTTCAGACGCCCTCGTGGTGGTGGGCGAGAAGGCGCCGGAGCCGGAGCGGGCGGCGGCTGAACGGATCGCCGCGAAGCTTCGCGAAGCCGGCGGGCCGCAGGGCAATCTCGTTCTCGCGAGCCAGATCAACGTCGACCTGGAGCGCGCGGCCACGCATCATCTGATCGTTGTCGGCACCGAAACGTCCAATCCCGTGCTGCTACGGGTGCCGTCGCACTGGGCGCTCGATCGCGACTACCGCTACGCCAACGCCAAGCCCTACGAGAGTTACATGCCGGCCACCGGCTTCTACGCGGCGGGCTATGGCACGTTCGCAGGCGGGAATGTCGGCTACATCGAGTGGGATCGCAATCCGTACTGGCACTACGCCACCAACCTGCTGAAGGACCGCAAGCCGGAGGAGACGGCGACCGTGCCCCCGCTGCCCTATCGCCAGATGGTGCGCATCACCGGCAACACGCCGGCGGGCGTGGCCCTGGCCGCCGATGCGTTCCTGAACCGCAAGATCATCACCGGTGCGATCACGGGCGACGGCAAGCTGCCCGGAACGATGAGTTTGTGGACGCTCGATACCGCCCACTACGCGCTGCCGGAACAGGCCCCGGAATGGATCGCTGCGGCCGATGCCGCCGACGGCCGGCAGGCGCTGATCTTCGCCGGCTGGCACCTGGCCGACGCGATGCTGTACGCCGGCCTCCGCGAGATTACCGGCGTCGAGGCCGCAGCCATCTGGCGGGCGAAGTTCCTTACCGAGAAGAAATGGGATTACCCGATGACCGTGACGGTGGACCCGGCCCACCCGATGACGCGCAGTCCGTTGTTCGATGCCACCCTGGCGAGGCGGGCGTCCGACAACGAGTTGTTCGTGGCGAAGTTTGCCGATGCGGAATCGGCCGCGAACGCATTGAAGGCAGCGGAAGCCGCGCTGTCCGCCAAGCGCGATCACAGCCACACCCCGTGGACCGACGTGGCGGTCGAAGGCATTGCGTGGCGGCGCTCGCGGTTCGGCGTGCACATGGCCGCATTCCGCGAATTCCTGGTGATGGAGAGTTTCGACGACGCACACGATGCGCTCGCGCTGCGGTTGATCTCGCAGGCGATGGCGGCGGAAGGGATGAAGAGATGAAGCGATGAAGAGATGAAGGGATGAAGGGAGAAGCCGATCGGATTCCGCCCCATCATCCATCCGCTTCTCCTCGCCATGTATCATAGGACCCGCGAGCATTCAGGATTCAGACGATGACCAGATTCAGCCAACTGCTTGTGTTTCTTTCCCTTCATCTCATCATCCCATCATCCCTTCATGTATTCTCCGCCTCCGCATTCGCCGAACCGCGCGTGCTGGTGGTCGGCGATTCGCTCGCGCCCGCGGCGAAGGTCTGGCAGGCGGCGGGCGTGCAGGTGCAGGCTGTGCCGCTGAAGGACGTGCCGCAGTCGGCGGACGAGCTTGCCCGGCGATGCACCGTGATCGTGCTGGTCCCGTCGCGCGTGCCGGCGGCCATGCAGCAGGCAATCGAGGAGTTCGTCCGCGGCGGCGGAGGGCTGCTGATCGATGCGTCGTGCCGGCGCAGCGATTGGTGCGGCACGCTGCTCGACGTGCTGTCGCCCACGGTGGCGATAGACGAGCGTTCCACGCGGCTGGGCAGGATCGGAGAGTTTGCACCGGGCTGCCCGCTGGCGGGTATCCCGCTCGAGGCCTTCCCGCGGCTTGCCTCGATGCAGAACGTCTCCATCCCCGACCGCAACCAGGTGGCGATGATGAGCGAGCTGTCGGCGTGGACGTTCTCGAAGCCGCCGTGGCACGATGGCTGGGAAGAATGGGCGTTTTCGGCGGACCCGCAGCGGATGGCCGTGGTGTCCGCCGCGCGATACGGAGCCGGCCGGACCGCCGCGTGGGGAGCGGGCAGCATCGCCGATCCCGCACTGATCGCGTGGCCGCAGTACGGCGTGGCGTGCAAGCGAATCCTCGATTGGCTCGCCGGCACGGGCGAGGTGAAGCCGGTGCCGACAACGCCGGTTTCGCTGCTCGGTTACGAGCCGCCGAAATGGTGGGCCGATCCGCTCGCCGCCGGCCTGCGCGGGATGGATCAGAAGGTCGGGCTTGACCAGTTCATGCTGCCGCCGGAGGCCTTCGCCGAGGCCGGTTACGCGGCCACGATGGGCGGGGATGCGCCGATTCGTGTGCTGTTCGGCAAGGAAGCGAACGCCGAGCCCGGCGACGCGAGGATCGTGCTGCGGCTGCCGTCGCGCGATGACAGCGTCGTTGAGAACAAGCCGTTCGATCCCGCCGCGTTGAAGGTCGTCGCGACGGCGAAGAAGGCGACGCTCGTCAATGCTGACGGCTCGACAACAGAGGTGACCCTCCCGTATCGGCTGCCGCCGCTGAACGCCGTTCTGCCGGTCGTCCCCGGCCAGGAGAACGCGCCGCTGCCGGTGGAGCTGCCGAAGGCATGGCGGATCGCGTTCACCGATGATTCCGACACCGACGTCGATCTCGTCGAGGGCTGGCAGGCGAAGGACTACGCCGACGCCGCATGGCAGGAGGGCGCGCTCGGCGAGCAGAAGGCGACGCTGTTCGGCGTGCAGACTGGCCACGACGGCGCCATGTGGTATCGCGGTACGATCACGGTTGCGCCCGAGGCGATCTCGCCGAACGCTGCACTGGTGATCGACGCGAGATGCGACAGGGGCTGGCTGACGGCCTACGTCGACGGCAAGGAGCTGGCGCTCGAGCCGCGGCGGATCGTCCTGCCGCTGTCCGCGATCGGCGCCGGGCGGCACCTGTTGGCGGTCCGCAGCTACGGCGAGCTGCGGTCGAACTACGGCGTCACGTCGATCCGCGCCGAGCGGCTGCCGCTGCTG
>DATKYA010000536.1:0-2693 GCA_035528775.1 Planctomycetota bacterium
GTCCTCGGTGAGCGGGTGGAAATCGAACAGGCACAGCATGACCTTGATGCCGAGCTGCTCGCAGCGGCCGAGCACGTAGTCGAGCCGCCAGGCGTTGGCGAGGTCGTAGGTGCCCACGCCGCCGTTCCCGTCGCGGTCGGGCATGACCTCGAGGTCGAACGCTCGGTTGCGCCAGAACCAGATTCGGGCGAAGTTGGCGCCGGATGCGGCGAGCTTCTCGAGCCATTGGTCATAATCGTGCGTGCCGCCCGGCCCGGCCCACGCGAGGTTCTGCCCGATGATGAAGAACGGCTCGCCGGAATCGCATTCCAGGTAGCGGCCTGCTATCCGGCGGACGAATCCCGCTCGGCGCGCCGCCGTGCACGCGAAGGTCTGGCGACCGGAGAACGTCCTGCCGGCCGGCGTGACCACGGACACGACGTAGACGTACTCGCCGGGCAGCTCGGGGGTGAAGCGGATTCGCCACTGCGGTTTGCCCTTCGGCGTGAGGCGCTCGAAGCCGTCGTCGAGCTGGCGCTCGTACTCGCGATAGAGGAACCCGCCGGCCACGCGGAGATTGCCGATCGGGTCCACGAACTGGCCGGTCACCTGGATTTCGGCGGGGTCGAACCCGTTGCGGTAGGTCGCCTCAAGCGCCACTGACAGCTCGACCGTGTCGTATTGCGCCACCGACTTCGCCGACGGTTCGACGCTCACGATCACGGGCTTGCGCGGGGCGAGCGCAGCGGGAGCCGCGGCAGGGCAGGGATGGCCGATGAGCAGGATGATGGCGGCGCAGAGGAATGATGAATGATGAATGATGGGTGATGAAGCACGAACGTGCGATGAACGGCCGGTCGCGTTCATTACGGAATGCTCAACGTTCGTCATTGATCTTGCGGCCTTGCGTTTCTTCGTTCATCATTCATCGGTTTTTCTTCGGCGATGCGGTCGATGAATTCGCTGAAGCGCGGATCCTTGCGGATTTTGTCCAAGTCGCCATCGCGGAGAATGTAGTCGAGGTCGTTGTAGCCGAGGTCGATGGCCAGCTTCAGCTCGGCGAATGCACCCTCGATTTCGCCCATCAGCGACATGCTGCACGCAAGGTTGTAGTGGACGATTGCATCGTCGGGGCGGAGCTGAACCAGCCGGCGATCCACTTCCAGCCCCTTGGCGTAATCGCCGTGCTTGGTGTAGAGGTTGCCGAGATTGACCAAGGCATCGACGTGGTTGGGCGAGTTCTCGACGATTCCTCGGAAGAATTCGATCTCCCACGCGGGATCGTCGGCCGGTTGCTTTCTGGACTTGGGCTTCGGGTCTTCGGAACCAGCCATAGTCGCCTCCTGAGCCGTTACGTGCATCACAAGGCGAGTTCAGAGCCGTGAACTCGCCGGGGCGGACATACTGCTTTATTATACACGCTCGACGGCCCGTTTTCAACGATACAACGGCCATGGCAAGCAGATTTGACAAATCGTTACAGAAAGTTACAGCGACAACAGCCACTGGAGGTGCAATGGACAGAATGGACGGAATGGACGGAATGGACCAAGTGGACCGAGTGGACGGTTCCTGGGAAGTGCCTGCTCCTGTCTTCCCCTCCTCCCGTCATCCGCACACGCACTTGATCACGCCTTCTTCGCTGGTGCTCAGCATCACGCGCAATCCCGGCAGCAGTTCGGCGAGGCGTTTGTGCAGTGCAATGACCCCGGGCCATTCGGTCTGGGCGTGACCGGCGTCGGCGAGGACGATCCCGCGGTCGGCGGCCTCGAGAAAGACGTGGTGGCGGACGTCGCCGGTGATGAAGACGTCGCACTGGCGGGCGAGGGCATCCTTGAGGTAATCGCCGCCGGCTCCGCCGACGACCGCGACCCTGGAGACGGTGCGGGCGCCGTCGCCCACGTACTGAAGGCACCCCAGCTTGAGCTTGCGGGCGACACCGGCGAGCATCTCGGCGGCCGGCATCGGCTCGGGGAGGATTCCCCAGCGGCCGAGGCCAGGCTCGCGGCGCTCGTTGGCCAACTGGTAGACGTCGAACGCCGGCTCCTCGTAGGGGTGCGATTTCCGGATCGCTTCCACCACGCCGGGCACCAGCTCCTCCGGCACGATCGATTCGAGGCGGATTTCGGCGACCTGCTCGAGTTTGTCCTTCTCGCCGATATACGGGCGGGCGCCCTCCAGCGGGATGAACGTACCGGTGCCCGGGATGCGGAAGGTGCAGTGGCTGTACGCCCCGATGTGCCCGGCACCGGCGGCACAGATCGCGTCGGATACCTTCTCGAGCGCTTCCTCGGGCACGAACACCGCGACCTTGGCGTATCGGGAGTCGGTGAACGACAGCGGCAGCACCTGTGTGAGGCCGAGGAGCGATGCCAGCGCATCGTTCACGCCCCCGGGAGCCACGTCGTAGTTCGTGTGCGCGGCGAAGAACGCGATGCCGTGCCTGATGAATCCCGCCGCAACCTGCTCGACGGGCGACGAATCGGTGAGCGCCGCCAGCGGCTTGAAGATCAGCGGATGATGGCAGACGATCATCTGAGCGTTTTGCTCGACCGCCTGCGCCAGCAGCGGGAACGTGGGCGTCATGCCCACCAGCAGTGCGTCAACGTCCGATTCCGCACTGCCGATCTGTAGGCCGATCCTGTCCCACGGCTCCGCCAGCCGCGCCGGGGCGATGGTCTCCATCACCCGCATGATCTCGGATACCTTCATGG